>JANPNP010000450.1:0-8330 GCA_031427535.1 Bdellovibrionales bacterium
CAACTTCTCACCACCGCCGACGCGCCTGCCAGCTCACCCGAACCGGACGATTTCCACCGCGCCATCCGCGGCCGCATCCCGGAGCGCCGTAAGAATGTCATCCTCGTCTGCATGGAAAGTATGAGTGCAAAAACTGGATTCTTTTAAAGTGGACGGAAACTTAGTGGGTGATGCCGTATCCTTAAAACTAAATGAATTTGTGATGAATAAAAAGTCCTTAACCGGTAAAGCCGAAATTCAGCACAATTTAAAAAACCAAACAACAACAGGTGATGCCCAGTTAAGTGGTCAACTGATTGGGGAAAAAGTGTGGACGCTATTAACCCAGCTGCCGCAAAGCCCAGACATAAAATTTCAGTGGAACTATAAAAAATCGGAAGACGAGCGGCACCAGATTTATTTTTATGCCGATACCATCAAAACCCACGGGCTGCAGTTGGTAGCTCCCGAATTTCAGATGATACAAACAGTTAAGGATAATGCTAGCTTAGCTTTGGCAGTGAACTTGAAAGCCAAGGAAAGTACGATTGTCGCAGAATCCTTAAAAGAGGATTCGATCGCGCAGCTGTTTAGTACCGGATCTGTCTTTAGTGAAAATTCCTATTCGTCAGAAAGTCTAAATTTAAACCTTAAGGGTACCGACTGGAAAAATATGAGCTTCGAGTTCGAAACAAAAGTGACACCACAAGGCGATAGCAAACAAGCGCAGGCATTAAGAAGTAAAGGTGAATGGAAAGATGACGAAAGCCTTAGCGGCACACTTTCAGTCCAGCTTCCAGCAGGACTGAAACGTTTTGAACTACTAAAAAATCAAAGTTCAACTTTAACAATTAAACCCCTGTGAAAGCCACGACAATGAAAAGAGCGCAGGTCAAATCATTACGTTGGCAAACATCAAGCACCATACGGCATTGGCTTCCGCGCCTGCAGGCCCACCGCGGTTACTGGGTCGGAGGTATTCGTGAAAATACCTTAGAAGCGGTTCAAAAAGCCGCCGAATTAAAATACCAAATGGTTGAATTTGACGTGCGGCTAACTAAAGACCAAAAAGTCGTTTTGTTTCATGACGGGGATATTCAAGGCCACGCATTAGCAGAGCTTGCGTATCAAGAAATACTAAAGCTTGAGCCTGTTAGTACCTTGGATGAGGTCTGTGCGTGGCTTGCAAGTTACAGCGATAAAGGCTTTAAATTTAATATTGAGTTGAAAACCGCAGCTATCTTAGGCGGAGCATTGGAAAAGCAGGTCGCCCGAATTATTAAAAAATTTGCAATTGAATCACAGGTGCTTATATCTAGTTTTAATCCACTTGCTTTGGGCCGCATGCGTTTACTGAATAAAGACTTATTTCGTGCGCTGCTTCTGACGTTAGAGGACCATCCTAAAAACAGATGGTATTTCCGTCATATGACTTTTAATTTTTTTGCAAAACCGCATGTCTTAAATCTTAGATTGAACGATTGGTCAGAAGACAAATTTAAAAACATAAGTCGTCTGGTGCCAGTTGTGCTATGGACTTACAATGACACCGACATGGGTGTTGAAGCCGTCACGCGAAAAGAAATCGGATCAAAACTTTACAGTGAATGGATTCACGGAGTTATTTCTGACGAGATTACTCCGCAGCGGATGCAGGGGATTTAGATTTTCTTGCGCCGACCTCTAGATTTCAGTTCTATTTATTTGCTTTTTTGTTCGGACGGTACTTCTGATTGGGTACAATCAGAAGTCGTTTTTTTGATTCTTTTTGGATTCTTTTGACTATTTTTTTTCGGTTTTTGAATCTACTTTTTGGTCTTGATTCATTCCGGTTTCGTTTTGCTTGATTTGGTTATTTACTGAATTTTGTGGTCCGACATCTTTTGCGTCTGCATCAATTTCGTTAAGACCTTCTTTGAAGCCTTTTATTGCTTTGCCTATGGATTGACCCAACGCCGGTAACCGTGACGGGCCGAAGAAAATTAGAAGTACGATGACTATGATAACAATATGACCAATACTTAAACCACCCATAAACACCTCTGATTTGTAAGTGTACTACTCTTGAACGCCGACATCAACTACTTCAATATCGTCTTGATTGCCGGCATCTTTCGTTATCTGGCCGTTCATCTGGCCACTTGTTTGACCCCGCGATTCCATGCTTTCGTCCGTCGTACCGTTCTGGGAATCGTTTGCTGGCTTCGTAAAGTCTAAGACCTGCGAACTGGATTTTTTCTGCGGTAAGCGTGCACCTGAAGCCCGTTGTTTTGGTCGCTTTAATTCTGCTTTTTTATTTTCAATTTTTGCTTTTAATGTTGTGACTGTCGATTCCGGCGCGCCCTCTTGATTTGAACTTAATTTTTTGAGTTCGTTATCGTAGTGGTTTTTTAAATCTGTTAGTTTTTCTTTGTAGTCTTTGCGGATCTGTTCAATTTGCGATTGACGCATTTCGGTCATGCAGCCTTTATAGGTTTCTGCGGCAATCTCTTTGGCTTTTGACCGGCAGCTCATTTCAACTGAATTTTGTGCGAAAGCTACTTTAGAAAATAGTAAAGAAAATACCATGGTTCCTAAAATGAAAACCAAATTTGAAACGGTCACTGTTATTTTTTTTTCCATTTGTGGACTCCTTAAAGTTTGCTAGCTTTTGTGAAGTATTCCAAAAAAGATGCCAGAGCGTAAACAAACTCTGGCGATTTCAGGTCAAAATTTTAGGAAAAACAAGTAATTACGATAGGGTTGTCTAAACTATCGACGAATGGCTTTTGGATCGATGGCATCCTGTAAACCGTCACCTAAATAGTTAAAACTGATGACGACGAAGAATATTAAAAGACCTGGCAGGATAGCTAAGTAAGGAGCCCGATAGATAAGTTCCTGAGCATTAAATAGCATGTTACCCCAACTAGGAGTTGGCGGCTGAATTCCTAATCCTAGGAAGCTTAGGGCTGCTTCAAATAAAATGGATTCCCCAACCCCCAAGGTTACCGACACCAGTAGTGGTGCAATAACATTTGGAAACATGTGGCGCAGAATGATCGTGCGGTCACGTGCCCCCAGTGTGCGAGCGGCCAACACGAATTCACGTTCGCGAAGGGATAAAATACTGCCACGAACAAGGCGTGCCACTGTCATCCATGAAAACAAACAGAAAATAATTACCAATTTCAAAATACTTTCATTTCCAGTAGAAATAAGAGAATCCATAAGTGGGATTTTCCTTAAATCTATGGCAGCAACCACAATAAGTACGGGCATAATTGGTAAAGATAATAAGGCATCAGTTACTCGCATCAAAATGGTATCAATCATGCCACCATAGAAGCCAGCAATCGAGCCTATGATCAACCCAAGTAAAGCTGAAACTAGTGCTACTAAAATACCAACGCCCATAGATACACGCGTGCCGTAGATTAATCTCATTAAAACATCGCGGCCAAGTTCATCTGTACCAAGAATGTGAAAGGTCTCGAAACTTTTCAGCATGCCAGTTAATTCACTTTTTTTAGGTGTGTCGATTTGACGTAAAGCTTCTAACGCTTTTGATTTTTCCAGTTGAACCCAGTCGTACAGCGTATCTTCAGGGCGAACGGGTGCGATAAGACTTTTTTCTAGGAGCTGCTTTTTAATTTCAGCCGCGTCAGCAGGATTTAAATTAATAAAGCGTTGAATTGCCGATTCTTTTGTATCAGTACCAGCCTGAATTCGAGACATCGGCGGTTTGTAACGGTTGAAAACATTCTGTGAGGTTGAATCTAAGCCTAAAGCCATTTCAATCAGCGGTGCACAAAGTGCTACAGTAATGAAAAATAAAATAGTGTACGCACCGATAACAGCAGCTTTGTGCTCTTTAAATTGATGGTAAACAATTTGCCATAAAGATTGCGCTTTTTCTAATTGTGCAATTTGCGACGTATTTAATGAATTCTCAGTCGCTGGCTGATTAACATTTTTATTCAAGTTGATTTCAGGCTGTGTCATAGTGCTTCCCTAATTGTAAGAAATGCGGGGATCAACCACACCGTAAAGAATGTCTGCGACTAAATTCATAAGTAAAACCATACTTACTGATATCACAAATGACACCATGGCCACGTTAAAATCATTACCCATAATCGATGAATAAATTAATCTTCCGACACCGGGGTAAGCAAATAGCGTTTCGGTAATAAGTGCGCCAGAGAAGATTGACGAAAAACTAATAGCAATAATCGTAACTAACGGAATAAGCGCATTTCTAAAACCGTGTCTCCAGATGACAACCTGATTGGTCATGCCTTTCGCCCGAGCGGTACGAATAAAATCATTTCGCATAGCTTCTAACATGGAAGATCGAACAAACCTTGAAAAACGACCAATCGATTGTACTGACAGTGATACCACCGGCAAAATCAGGTACTTTCCTTTATCTAGCATTTCTGCAAACCACGAATCATAAGCCATTCCAGTTGTCTGATACCCGCCGGCCGGAAGCCATCCGAGGTTAACGGCAAAAATAATTATAAGTACGATACCAAGCCAAAACGACGGCAAGGAAATTCCGGCAAAATTAAATAAATTAATGGCGTAATCAACCTTTGAATTTGGGCGTAAGGCGCAAATAATCCCCAGCGGTACTGCAATCAGTAGAGAAAATACAAGTGAAATCACTGACAAAACAAAAGTAGCTGATAGGGATGGCCCCATCATTTCTGTAACTGGTATACGGTAAGTGCGCGAATAGCCTAAATCACCGCTTGAGATATCTGACACCCAATTTAAGTAGCGTTTATATACTGGCTGATCCAGCCCATAGAAATCGCGCAGACGGGTAACGTCCTCCTGCGTGATTTTAGGATTCGCAGATATCATCATTTCGACAGGGTCACCGGGCATTAAAGTCATTAAGCCAAAGCATACATATGAAAGTATGATAATCACGATCACTGTTTGTAAGAGCCTGCGCAAAATAAAAGTAGTCATGCAAATCCTAATTCCTTAAAAAACGTAGATCAAAATATCAAAAAACCTATTCAACAGTCCATTTCTCGACTTCGTTTGTCTCTGGAAACTGATGGCCAGTTAATTTGTACCCCTTCATTTGTGCAGGGATCACAGCGACATCTGAACGATAATATAATGGCAATACGGGAACATCTTCTGTGTAGGCTTTTAAAACTTCGTGCATAATAGTAACACGCTTTTCAGGTTTAAATTCTGTGTCTAGTGATTCTAAAAGCGCATCGACTTTTGTATTCTTCCAGCCCATGTAGTTCTGACCTGACCAACCATTTTTTGCAGTTGGAATATTTTTGCTAGAAAAAGTTGATTTCGGAGATGCTTCCGGAGATGAAACCCAAGCAAACAATGCCATTGAATCAAAACCACGTTTTTTAGTCGTTTCACCGAAAAACACACGAGCAGGTTCGTTCTTAGAATTTACTTCTATGCCAACTTGCTTCCACTGATTCTGTAAATAAACCTGAACTAATTCACGTGTTTTGTTTCCAGCTGTAGTCATAAGTGTGAAAGACAATTTTTTTCCATCTTTAGCACGAATTCCATCAGCGCCCATCTTCCAACCGGCTTCATCTAATAAACGGTCTGCTTCACGCTTAGAGTATTTGTAAGTAACAATTTTTGTCGCATCGTCAGTAAACCAAGGATCTTTTGGCGTTACGTTATGAACAGCAGGCTGCTGCTTACCTTCAAATAGTGCATTTACAAGGTCATCTTTGTTGATGGCAAAATGTAATGCCTTACGAACGCGTACATCTTTTAATGCGGGGTGATCTAAATTTAAATCAATGTGCTCGTAAACAGCACTTGGTTGAAATAATACCGAGTAACCTAGCTTTTCTTCTTTAATTTTTTTATCAAATGCTAAAGCTTGATCTAATGCCAAGCCTAAAACAGAAATCAGGTCAATAGTTCCAGAACGTAAGTTGGCTTCTAAAGTTCCAGTGTTCGGAATTAATTTTACGATGATTTTTTTAATTTTTGTTGCTTCACCGTAGAACTTAGGATTTGGTGTGAAGGTGACGTGATCGCCTAACTGAATTTCAGAAATAACGTAAGGGCCATTGAAAAGTCCCACGTTAGTCGGTTCTTTAGAATAGATCGAATTTTTTTCGTAACCTTCTTTTTGGGCCCCGAATTTTTTAAATACAGGTTCCTCTAAATGCTTAGGTAGGGGATAAAACGTTCCTAACTGGTAGAAATCCCATTTCACTTTATCGTAAGTAAAAGTACATTTTTTCGGATTTTTTGGATCGATATCCATTTTTTGTACTTGCGTGTACACTTCTTTTTCGCCAACGCCCACGTTCGGAGACGAAGCAACTTTAATTGCAAACGCAAAGTCGTCACAAATAACAGGATTTCCGTCACCCCAAACTGCATTATCGATAATTTCCCAAACAGCAGTTAAGGTTTTTTTACCACCCTTATCAGCGATTTTAGCACCGCCATTTTCCAATGTAGGAATTGACTTTGCTAACTGAGGAACCCACTTACCATCAGCATCAATCACAACCAAAGTGCGATTTACCATGCGCTGCATGTAGGTCGTTGCCATCATACTGGCAATCAGTGGGTTAAAGTTTTCGAACTCTTGCGAGATTCCGACTTTAAGTTCTTGATTGGTTAGTTTTGCACCAGAAGTAGGTGCTGCTGCTGTTGTGCTTGTTGCTGATGTAGTTGATGCATCTTTCTTAGTGCATCCCACAGCAAGCGACAAGGCCAATACGATAAGACCTAAATTTTTCATAACAACTCCTTATGTGTAGTTGAATTTGTTTTCATTTTTGAATTCACATCTAAATCTAAATGGCACGAGCGCAAATGACCGGGGGTTCCACGCAGTGCCGGCGCTGTAGTTACGCAAATATCCATTTTGTACGGACAGCGGGGGTGAAAGGTACAGCCAGGCGGCGGATTTATCGGAGACGGAATTTCGCCTGTTAAAATTTTACTCATTTTCTTTTTGCCTTGGCCAATTGTAGGAATAGATAACATCAAGGCCTGGGTGTACGGATGCTGTGGATTTTTAAACAGCTCGTCCCGCGAAGCAATTTCTACGATGCGACCTAGGTACATAACAGCAATACGATCACAGACGTGTTCGATAACTGACAGGTCATGAGAAATAAAAACGTAAGTTAACTTTAAGCGCGTTTGCAAATCTTTTAATAGATTTAAGATTTGTGCCTGAATTGAAACGTCAAGGGCGCTGACGGGTTCATCGCAAATAATTAGTTTAGGATCTAAAGCTATGGCGCGCGCAATAGAAATACGTTGGCGCTGACCGCCCGAAAATTCATGCGGGTAGCGGTTTACGTGTGATGCTTTAAGGCCAACTAGTTCTAGCAGCTGTTTTACGCGAACACGGCGGTCGGTGGTGCTTAGCATGTTGTGTATGTGAAATGGTTGTTCAATAATTTGCCCAACTGTCATGCGTGGATCAAGTGATGCATAAGGATCTTGAAATATCATTTGTAAGTCTTTACGCTTTTGGCGAAGGGCTTCACCTTTTGCGTGTAAAAAGTCAGTCCCATCAAACTGAATAGTACCAGCAGTTGGCTCATATAAGCGGATAAGGGCCCGGCCCAGAGTCGATTTGCCACAGCCAGATTCGCCGACCAGACCTAACGTTTCACCACGTAAAACAGTTAAATCAACATCATCAACAGCTTTTACAGAACCCACTTCACGCAGGAAAAATCCTTTACGAATCGGGAAATGTTTTTTAAGCCCTTTAGTTTCTAAAATAATATCATTCATCTTTATTTTAGCCTTTTCTTAAAGTGGATTAAAGCACGCAACTTTGCGTGACGGTGTAACGTTGACGAACGGGGGCTTGGTTGTCCAGCATTCAGATTTAACGCGCGAACAGCGATTTGAAAACGGGCAGCCGGCAGGTAATTCATGCGGCGCTGGAACACTGCCTTCGATGGTTTTTAGGCGGTCCATGCGGTGACCCATTTGCGGTCTAGATAAAATAAGGGCTGCGGTATAGGGATGCTTCGGAGACGTTAATACGTCTTGTGTTGGCCCTGTTTCGCACATTTGGCCCGCGTACATGACAAGAACCTTGTCAGATACTTCTGAAATAACGCCTAAATCATGCGTGATAAACTGCACGGTCATTTTCAGTTTTTCTTGCAGGTTTTGAAATAGCTCTAAAATTTGCGCTTGGATAGTTACATCAAGTGCTGTTGTGGGCTCGTCAGCGATTAAAAACTGCGGATTGCATGACAGTGCCATTGCAATCATTGCGCGCTGGCGATTTGTTTATCGTGGCAGATGAAGTTATTCCAGCAGGTCAAACACGAATCGTAGATCTCGGTATTAGTTGCCAATTGAAAGAC
>JANPNP010000451.1:0-2705 GCA_031427535.1 Bdellovibrionales bacterium
ATTTCAATAAGTTATGTGGTTCGTTGGTTGACTTCTGATTGTGTACAATCAGAAGTACCGTCCGAAAGAAAAAAGTCTAAATAAATCGAGCCTTTAGAGGTCGGAGTAAGTTGGTCTGGGACCTTATAAGGGATCAGTTACCAGAGTATACCACCTAAAATGCAAATTAATTTTAAACAAGGGGGCTTGATCGCAGAGTGTTATTTTGCAGTGGTTTTTTCGATGATCTATCTAAAAACGACGTGACACCTTCGGCCAAAAGCGTAATTCCGACTCCTTTTCGCTGTACTTTTCCTGTGACGATTAAAAATCGTGAACTTCGAATTAAGTTTTCATAATTTTCAAAAGTATCACTTTTAAAGATGGCATCAATGCTACCATATTCATCTTCAAACGTAATAAAGGCCGTACCCATGGCTGGGGGTGGGCGCTGTAAAACTGTTAAAATTCCTGCGTACTGCACACGCCTTCCATGAGCTAATTTTTTGAGTTGCTGTGAATCCATTTTTGGTAGTTGCGGTAGTTCTAAACGTAGGGCCTTCATCATATTACCTTCTAAAGAATACCCGGTTTTTTTATAATCTAACGTGATCTGTTCTAATAAGTTCATTTTAGAAAAAAGATCTAAACTGTCTTCATTTTTAGAATTTTCATCAAATAAACTTAGCTGCTGCTGTTGTTTTTGTGATCCAGTACCTGAAAGCCTACTAAATTCGGTCGACTTCCAAAACGAATGTCTGCGGTCAAGGCCAAATTCAGCAAAGCAATTTGTAAGTGCTAAATTTTGAATCACATCTTTTGCAAAAGTGGTCCTAGAAATAAAATCTTCAATGCTTTTAAAAGGCGACTGCTGTCGCCGCTGTAACATGAAAAGCACATCAGACTTGCGAATTTTCTCAACATTTCTAAAGCCCAATCGAACAGTTTTCGGTTTTTCAAGAGCGGCGTCCCAGTCAGAAATGTTGGGATTAACAGGTAAAAAAATGACGCCATTTCTTTTAGCCTCATTGATCAGTGTATCAATTGGATAAAATCCCATGGGTTGTGAATTTATTAAACCAATAACAAGTTCAGCCGGGTAGTGACATTTTAAATAGGCCGACTTGTAAGCCAAACACGCATAACTTGCCGCATGTGATTCCGGAAATCCGTAATGGGCATAGCCTTGAATGTAGTTAAATAAATCATCTGCAAATTTTTCTGGTATTTGCTGACTGACCAAAGCGGCATACAGTTTTTTACCCATGCTATCAACACTGCTGCTTGAACGCTGTTTACCTAAGGACCTGCGCAGTTGATCTGCTTCAGCTGGTGTAAAGCCCGCAACATCAATTGAAATTTGCATAATTTGTTCTTGAAAAATAGGAATGCCGTGCGTGCGTCCTAGGATGCGTTCTAGTTTGTCATTGCCAATTTTAAAGGGCTTGCCATTTCTAGCATCGCGTAAACCTTTTAAGAAGGGTTGCACCATACCGCCCTTGGTTGGACTTGGTCTAACTAAAGCTACCTCTATGACTAAATCATAATAATGTCGCGGCAAAGTTTGCGTCAGCATATTCATCTGCGCACGGGATTCAATTTGAAACGTACCGTGGGTTTCTGCACGCTGAATCATTTTATAAGTGGGTGCATCGTCTGGTGGAATATCGCGCCAACTTATTTTTGCAAGGTCTGTTGCTTTGTGCATAGCGGTTAAAAACCCAATCGATAAAACATCTACCTTCATAAGGCCTAAGGTTTCTAAATCATCCTTATCCCACTGAATAATTGTACGTCCAGGCATGCGTGCCGGTTCAATCGGAACCATTTCTAATAAAGGATCATTTGATAAAACAAACCCCCCTGAATGAATTGCTAAATGTCTTGGAAAACCTTTCATTTCAGCTGCTAATTTTTCAATGTGCGGTTTTCGATATTTTAAATCCTTTGCCAGTTCATCAAACCGAACTGTAAGTTCATCGGCAGAAATGGTTCCAGTTTCAATGCCAACAGCTTTACTTAATTCTAAAAAAGAGCTTTTTGACCGGTAGGTATGCACGGCTGCGACCATGGCTGCGCGGTCACGCCCAAATCGGCGGTAAATATACTGAATCACTTCTTCGCGGCGGTTGTGTTCAAAATCCACATCAATATCTGGGGGCTCGTTACGCCCTTCATTCATGAAGCGGTCAAATAATAAATTCATACTGACGGGGTCAACGCTAGTGATACCCAGCACATAACACACGACCGAGTTAGCCGCCGAACCCCGGCCTTGGCATAATATATTATTGTCATTAGCAAACTGTACAATATCTTGTACCGTTAAAAAATAATGTTCATAACCACGTTTAGCAAAAAATTCCAGTTCGCGACGAATTTGCGCATCGACCTTAGCAGGAATTAAGCCTTTATAGGTTGCATGAGCACCTTTAAATACCAGTTCGTACAAATAACTTTTAGCTGTATGTCCTACGGGAATAAACTCTTGTGGGTAGGTGTATTTTAATTCAGATAAAGAAAAGGTGCACTGCTGTGAAATTTCAAAAGTTTTATTTACAGCCTGTGGCATATCAGCAAATAGCGAACGCATCTGCAGGTCTGATTTTAAATAGCGTTCATCATTTCCAAATAAGTGAAACCCGGCTTTATCTATAGTGGTGCCTTCACGGATACATGTTAAACAGTCTTGTAATGGCCTTCTAGATTGCTGATGATAATGCACA
>JANPNP010000452.1:0-5378 GCA_031427535.1 Bdellovibrionales bacterium
GTCTGCGATGCAAGTGGATTTCTTAAAACCCAATCCGAAGGAACGATTTTTATTTGAAAACCCATTTGGCTAAACACAGTTCATGTCTGAATTTGAATAATAAAAGAACTTCCGGACATCGGGTGTGGCGCCGCGAAAGCATAGTTTTGAAATGCAGTAATTAAGATTAGAATTAGTTTCATAACTTAATTTTGCCATTTTTTTCTGAAAACTTCAAAATTTTAGTCAGTAAACTGGTCGGGTTTATCTTTTTCACATCTTTTAAATTAACCCACTTGCCATGCTGCAACGTCTTAGGAAGCAGCTGCTTCGGTGGTTCAATAGATATATACAGGGCGTATTTCGTTACGCTGTGTTTAAGATGGAAAGCTTTGGGTTTTTTACTTAACTTCGACAAACTGCTGTCTGGAAAATGCAGATTTTTTAGAAACGGCGACTTCAACAACGGTGTTAAATAAATTTGATCTTTTTTAAACTGTGGGCGTAAAATCCAGTGCCAAATTTCGATTGCGGCACGTGGGCGCGGGGTTGGCAGCGTTGTAATTTGATCGGTTTTTAAGGCAACACACCTTTTTTTCCAGGGACACAACAGACACAACGGTTTTTTTGGGGTGCAAACTGTTGCGCCTAGTTCCATAAGACCCTGATTCATATCGGAATTACTTTTTGTATTCGCTAGTGCGTCGGCTAAGTCTTGTAGGATCTTTTTTTCTTTTCCATTCCACCAATTTAACTTTAAGCCGTAGCGTCTGCTAAGAACCCGAATGACATTGCCATCTAATACGCCTACTGGCTCATCAAATGCCAAACTAGCTACGGCCCGGGATGTATAAGGACCAAATCCGGGAAGCTCAAGCAACTTAGCGGCTGTTTTATAAAATCCAGATTCAGTTAAATGCTGTGCTGAGCGGTGTAAATTTCGTGCACGCGAGTAATAACCAAGACCCGCCCAGCGTTCAAGAACTTCGTCTTCTTTTGCGCTAGCCAAGGCGCTGACAGTGGGAAATCTAGCGATGAATTTTTCGTAATAGGGAATGACTGCGGCCACAGTGGTCTGTTGTAACATCACTTCGGAAATCCAAATTTTGTAAGGATCTTTGTAGTTATCTTTGTGTTTGCGCCAGGGAAGTTCGCGTTTGTTAGCTAAATACCAAGCTAATAAATCGGCTTGGTCGACCGACAATTCCTTAAGATTATTTAACCCACTTTTAGCACCCATGACACAGTACTTTAGTGGATAATCTATTTGTAACCAAGATCATTTTTGACAATAATTGCACCTATGATCAAAGACTTTAAACCTATGAGTGGCCGCGAATTTCCCAGATTTTCAGGTATAAAAACTTTTTTTCGTTTGCCCATTGCTGAAATTGAAGAAAATTTTGATGTGGCGTTATTCGGTATCCCGTACGATGGCGCGGTTTCTTATCGTCCCGGAGCCCGCTTTGCACCGACACAGATACGTGATGCTTCAAGCCTAGGGCGAGGCTTCCACATGACGCGAGCGATTTCATTATTTGAAAAATTGAAAGTTGCAGATGTGGGCGACTGTCCCACCGTACCTATTGATCAAGCGCAAACCTATGAAAAAATAGAAAAGTTCGCGGACGCAATTTTAAAAACAAATAAAAAATTCATTTCAATCGGTGGTGATCACTCGACGACGCTACCACTGCTCCGAGCGCTAAAGAAAAAATACGGCACCGCTCTTAGTTTTATTCACTTCGATGCACACTTAGATACCTATCCAGCGGCATGGGGGTGCGAATATCATCACGGAGCGTTTGCACGGCATGCAATCGAAGAGGGCCTGGTTGATCCTAAAAAGATGTTACAAATCGGCATTCGTGGCCCACTTGCGGGAAGCAATGATTTAAAAATTGTAACGGACCACAAGGTGCAAGTTCGAACTGTTGATGACATTCGCGAAAAACCCATTCAAGAATTTTTAAAAACACTGCCAACATTTTCTGGGCCGACATATATTAGTTTTGATATCGATTGTTTAGACCCTGCCTACGCTCCCGGGACCGGAACGCCAGTTCCAGGTGGGCTTACAACGTACGAAACTCAAAGAATTTTACGTGCCTTAAAGATTGAAAATTTGGTAGGCGCCGACATTGTTGAAGTTTGTCCTCCGTATGATTCTTCGCAAATTACATCGCTGGCAGCTGTTGATACCATGTTTGAACTGCTTTGCCTGATGGGAGAAAAAAAATGATAAGCTATTTACTTGTTTGCATACTTTGGTCAAAACCCGAAATTAAAGTTATTAAGGTTCCCGTTAATGAATACGCTATGGCTTTTATTGAAGAAACGTTCGGTGAATTTAAATATGAAGCTAGCGTTGTCGAAGGGCGCATAAATTCGGTCAAAATTAGTCATTTTAAAAAAGATGTCTCTTCACATTCTTATTCTGCTAGTGATTTGCAACTGAAGTCTTTGGTGACACGTTTACAAGTAGTCGAAGACGAATCCAGCTTAGACTGTGACGTGCGACCAAGCGAAACGACGAAAGGCCAAAAATGAAAGAACAAAAAGCGATTTTAGCAGCGGGCTGTTTTTGGGGTGTCGAAGAGCTATTAAGAAAATTGCCTGGGGTTTTAAAAACTGAAGTCGGCTATTGCGGCGGTAAGGCCGCGGCAGATGCATTGTATTCAAAGGTGAAAACAGGTGGTACCGGACACGCTGAATCAGTCCTTATTGAATTTGATAGCGAAAAAATTTCTTACGATGCACTATTGCAAGCATTTTTTAAATTGCATGACCCAACAACACCGAATCAGCAGGGAAATGATATTGGGACCCAGTACCGCTCAGTTATTTTTTGTATGGATAGTTCACAAAAAGATACTGCTGAAAAAGTAAAAAAAGCAGTGCAAGATTCTGGAAAGTGGAAGCGACCGGTAATTACTCAGATCGTAGACGCTATGCCATTTCATTCGGCGGAAGATTATCACCAAGATTATTTACAAAAAAATCCGACAGGTTACACGTGCCACTATTGGCGCGAATAGCAGTTTAACTTTCAATTCCTAAGCTAATTTGTGACCAAAGGACCGGGTTTAGAATTTCTGATCCAATAAGATAAACAGGTTCGTGCTCTTTGGCTTTTCCTTTTTTTGCTTCTGTTGGTAGAAAACCAGTTCCACCAATTTCTTTGAACCATTCCCGTCGAAGCGAAAGTGAATTTGTTACAAGCACATGTTTAAATTCTTCAAATTCTTTTCGAACACTTCGACCATGCTCGAACGTTGACAACACCGCATAGTTTTTATTTGTTTGAATCTTTTCTAATACCTGAAAGCCAAGTTCTAGCCAGTATTTAAACTTTTGGCGACCCGGGGTTTTCGAAGTAAAAATCAGATCCAGATTGCCAGATAAAAAGTGAGCTTCTAATTCGTTCAAATCATAAATTTCAATGAATATTTTAGAAACCCCCACGTGATCAAAACAAAATTGGCACGTATCCATCGCAAACGATGAAAGCCCTTCTAGGGTGCCAATGCGAATTTCAGCCACCACTTGATTTTGGCTTAAATTAGAAAGTTCAGCTTCTAAGCGCTTACTTGATTTTTCAAACATGATAGACAATTGAAATGCAACTGGCGTCCAGCCAGATTTACGTTTTGCCGAGCGGTCCAATAACACAATTTTTAATTCATCTTCAATCTTAGCAATAATACGCGAAAGTTGGGGCTGACTTAGGCCAACGTGCAATGCGGCCGCGGATAGGTTTTTAAAATGAATCGCTTTTCCTAACACGCTGAGCTCGTAATAAATATGCTGCATTAGGTTCCTTTCAAGATTTTTTAATATAATTAAAAACGGCCACTAAGCCAAAGACGGCAGCCAAAGTGTAGCCGATCAAACTAACTGCTGGCATACCACCTAACATCCAAGACACCGATGCCGGATAGATCATTGAGCTTGAAATAATAAGTGCCGCAATAATAATTCCTAAAAACAGAAGATTAAATGAAATTTCAATGCTTCGGCGAAGCTCATCGAAGCCTTGCACTTCGACCCGACTGCGATAGTCAGGCGAATTAAATCGACGTAGTATTAAATTTAACTGACGTGGTAGCGAGTATAAGAAACCTCTGGATTCACGCAGCAGCAGTGCCGCTTCATCGATAAATTTAGTTGGCTGAAACTGATGTTGAGCCACTTCACCCACCATGGACAATGTAAACTTTAAAAAATCAAAGTCTGGAACAATTTTTTGTCCTAAGCCTTCAATTGAAACAATAGATTTGAAAAACATCATTAGTTCAGCCGGAACAGATAAACCGTGGGAAGCCGCAACACTGGATGACGTCATCAAAATTTTCCCGACATTCATGTGTTTCATAGTTAAGCCATAATAAGGAGATATTAAAGACTGCAATTCTTTAGCGAACTGATCAACGTCAACCGTATCGGAAAAAGGCGCTAAATCTACGTATTCGTAGGCTAAGCGCAGGTAATCTTCTTTTGACAGCGCAACCAACATATTAACAATTGCGGTTTGAGTTTTATTGTTCAGTCGACCGACCACTCCAAAATCGATAAGGCCTATTTTATTGTTGGGATAGACAAAGAAATTTCCTGCGTGTAGGTCGCCGTGAAAAAAACCATCGATAAAAACCATTTTTAGGTAAGAACGTAAACCCAATTTAACAATTTCTTCGGCTTGTACCCCGGGTTGTTGCAAAGCTCCGTCTTGTGAAAGTCTTTTTCCTAGCATCATATCCATAACCAGCACGCGCTCGGTTGTTAAATCAAAATACACACTGGGAATTTGCACATTTTCTTCAGTCTTGAAATTTTCTTTAAATTTGCGAACGTTATTGCCTTCAATTACGAAATTTGTTTCAAGTTCTAAAGTTTTAAAATACTCGTCGACCATAGCAACTGGGTTGAAGGGTCGAACTTCTGGGATGTATTTTTCTAGTAATTCAGCTATAAAATAAAGAACGTTTAAATCGTCATTTATGACGTTAACAATGCCTGGGCGCTGCACTTTAAGCACAACAATTTTCCCATCCATCATGACGGCTTTGTGCACCTGAGCAATGCTTGCAGATCCTAAGGTTGCTTCATCAACCGACGAAAAATTCTTCTTCCAATCTTTGCCAAGTTCTTCTGCTAAGACACCTTCGATAATTTTAAAATCTAGCGGTTGAACCTGGTCATGCAGAAGGACCATTTCTTCCATGTAATCATCAGGGACTAAGTCAGGGCGCGAGGCTAGCAATTGACCAAATTTTACAAATGTAGGACCAAGCTCTTCAAAACTTAAACGCAGCCTGGTGGGAACAGACAGTAGTTCTTGGGCTTCAGTTGTTGAAGCAGACGATACCAGATTACCTAGATTTATTCTTTCGACTAGATTT
>JANPNP010000453.1:0-5693 GCA_031427535.1 Bdellovibrionales bacterium
TCCTCGCTCCCACCCCCGAGCTCCGGCCGGAGCGCGCGACCGGCGGCGACGCCGCGCTCGTCTACGACGGCCCGCTCGGCCTCGCGTCGGCGGGCGCGTTCGCGGCGATCCACGACGACATCGTCACCTACGAGCCGGCGAGCTTCTTCCGCTAATGGGCCACGGATTACTTAGTCTTAAATTTTGATTCAAGAATTCTACGACATCACTAAATTCGTGAGCTTCTGGAGAACGTGGACCTTGCATAAAGCCTCCTAAACCTCTATTTTAGCTGTTTTTCGGGCTTTCTTGATACGTCTTGAGAGAGAAAATTGACTTAAGACTGGAAGTTTTTTAAGCTAGCCGTTCAGGTTTATGTAATTGCAATTATCCGGAGGTCCCGTTGGCTGATCTGTCACAAAAATGGAAAGAAAATAAAGCCGGTAAAATATTTGTGGATCAGTCATGTATTGCCTGTGACGCCTGTGTTCTTTCTGCTCCGAAAAATTTTGCTATGCATGAAGACGATGGTCATGCGTTTGTTTCTAAACAACCAGAAAGCCCGGAAGAAGAAGCTGCATGCAAAGAAGCTATCGAAGGCTGCCCGGTAGAAGCCATAGGCGACTTCGGTGACAAAGCCTAAAAAATCGCGGACTAAGGTCGGGCTGATGCCAGTCGAATTTAACTTTGGTCTAAGTGAATTAAAAAGACATTACCCCGATGCGCACTGCGCGTTGATTTTTAAAACTCCATTTCAGTTATTGATCGCAACGGTGCTGTCGGCCCAATGTACTGACGAACGCGTCAATATCGTCACAAAATCACTTTTTAAAAGTTACCCAACACCCGAAGCTATGAATACGTTAGAAATTCCGCAGCTTGAAAAATTAATACACTCGACCGGGTTTTATAGGAATAAAGCCAAAAATATTAAGCAAACATGCCAAATTTTAATCGCTGATCATGCGGGTCAAGTTCCTAAAACGATGGAGCAGTTGTATGCTCTGCCAGGTGTTGGTCGTAAGACCGCTAATGTCGTATTAGGCAATGCGTACAATATCAGTAGTGGGGTCGTCGTTGATACCCATGTGATGCGTTTATCTAATCGGATGGGTTGGGTAAAGGGCGTGGATGCGGTTAAGATTGAAGCTGAGTTGAATAAAATTTGCCACAAACAGGATTGGATCATGCTTTCCCATTATTTGATTTCGCATGGACGAGCCATTTGTAAGGCTCGTAGTCCCGATTGCCACAATTGCTTTCTTCAGAGTTCTTGTCCTAAGCGCGGAGTTTAGGTAGGCTTGCATTCATGTTACAAGCTTACTTTGAAAGTATTAAATACGCCGGACACTTATTACCCGTTTCTTTTTTAAGAATTTTTTTGGGATACTTTTATTTAGACTTAGCACTTAAGGATTGGCGCAGTTATTTGAACTTAGGCAATTCTGTATCAGAAATTTTTCTGAATGCATTAAATAAACCCCTTATGCCTGGCTGGTACCGCATTTTATTAAGTGAATATGTTATTCCGAATTGGAACGTTATAGCGTTTGTACTTATTGGATTGCAGTTAGCGGTCGGAATTTCTTACATCATCGGTTACGTTGTGCGACCTATTTCAGTTATTGCCATATTTTTATGTTTGAACTTTTTAACTCTTTCCATGGCCGATAAAGAAACATTCTTTAAGTTAATGATTGCTTGCCATATTTTACTAGCTTGGGTGGGCGCTGGGCGCTGCTTAGGTTTAGATTATTACTTTTTTAAACGTCGTCGCGGATTGTGGTGGTAATGAAACAATTTATAATATTCATCGCAGTTATTTTTTCGGGTCTATTAGCAGTGTACTTAAATACAGAAAACACTAAAGCTGCGCCAGACAGTAACACCATAAAAGTTTATGCGAACTCGTCATTTATATCTAAATGGGGACCAGGCCCAAGTTTAGCCGAGTTGTTCGAAAGCCAGTCCGGAATAAAAGTCGACTTTATTGAATCGGCTGATGTGGCGATGACGTTGCAAAAAATTTCGTTTGAGGGGAAAAATTCAGTCGCTGATGTGGTTGTGGGTTTAGATCAGTTTGATTTGGCGCGTACAGCTAATAAAGTGAAATGGTTAGATATTAAATCGGAAAAAGATTCTGACTATCCACCCGAAATTGCAGACATTATCACGACAACGCAGTTTCTGGCCTATGACTGGGCACCTATGGCGTTTGTTGCGCGGGAAGGGCTGCCGATGTCCGTAGAGACATTAGATGACTTACTAAAGCCAGAGCTTAAAGGAAAAATTGCACTACAAGACCCTAGGACCAGTTCGCCGGGCCTGCAATTTCTAGTATGGATTTTTGAATCCAAAAGTCCCGCTGATGCACGCGAGTATTTAAAAAAATTAAATACCCAGGCGCACAGCTACTCGTCGGGTTGGTCTGCAGCATACGGTCTATTTAAAAATAAACAGACTGACTTAGTTTTTTCTTATGTGACGTCACCGGTGTATCATGCGGTGGAAGAAAAAGACGCAAGCTTCATAAGCCTTGAATTTAAAGAATCACACCCACTGCAAATCGAATTTGCGGGAGTTCCAGCAGCTTGTCAAAACTGTGAATCAGCTACTAAGTTTGTACGCTTTTTACAAACGGATCAGGCGCAAAAAATAATAATGGCAAAAAATTATATGTTGCCGATTACAAACAGTATCAAAGAATCTACGGCCTTTGACGCCGTTAAGATATACAAAACCAAGCCATTCAAGGTTTATGAAAAAGCCAAGTTAGACGAATGGATTCAAATTTGGTCAGAAATTAGAAAGAATGAAGGTTAGTCAACTTTCGCGAAATTTATTCTCGGTTTTATTGTTAGCATTTTTTCTATTTCCGTACGTATCATTTTTAAAATTTTTTAACTGGAACATTTCTATCAGTGGTTCAGAATTAATATGGGTCCTAAAAAATTCTTTTCTGCAAGCGTTCACGGCTGCTGGAATTTGCGTCGTTCTGGGTTTCTATTTTAGTTTAGGACTATTCCAGTTGCCAGAAAAATCAAGATCAATCATGGCAAGACTGGTTCTAATTCCACAGATTTTGCCGACCTTATTCTCTATCTTGATAGCATTTTCTATACTAAATCCGTTTCCAGTGGGACACATCGGTGTCATATTTATTTTTGTCTTAGTAAATTTAGGTTTTTCTGTTTATCAAATAACACAAGCTGTTCAAAACAAGATGGGTCAGCTGGCGCTGATTAGTGAAATCTACGGTCTAAAAAAGTCAATTTTTAGACGACGTATTCTGATTCCGATAATTTGGCCAGATCTTAGATTAAACTTTCTTTTTGTATTTCTTTTCTGTTTTTCGAGTCTTTCAGTGCCTTTGGTTGCTGGTGGGGGCAAAGGTACAAATTTAGAAGTGCTTATTTATGAAAAAATCTTTATCGAGCAAAATTGGGATTCGGCCTGGCTGTTGATGTTGCTACAAACCCTTCTGGTCTTTTGTATAAGCTATTTTCTTTTAAAAACTCGTACCTATGCACAAAGCTATTTTCGTGCGCACTCGTATTACAATTCGCGATTGGCAGCTGTTGGATTGGGAATATATATTTTTGGTTACCTGGGGTTTTATCTTTACAGCGTCATTAATGCGGCTAGCGCGCTAGAAGATGTCTTGCTTCACCAAGGCGAAATAATCGAAGCCACATTAAATTCACTGTACCTTCTTGCTGGGGTTTCAGCGACCTGTTTTTTACTATTGGTGCTTTGGATAGCGGATTACGTGCAGTGGTTACGACACAATGTTGTTGTGCATTTCATATCTGTTTCAACCGTGATGGTTGGGTTTGCATTTTATATATTTTTTCCGTTAACTAACCGTGCGGATTTGATAAAAATTCCGTTAGCATTCACACTTTTATTTTTTCCTGTTTTATTTAGAATTTTCTTCGCCAAGCGTATTGAACAGTTACGCAGCCAAATCATTGCAGCCAAAGTATTTGCAGTTCCCACTCGGCGAATTGCGTTTGATATTGTGCTTCAGCAATTGTTAAAGCCTGTATTCTTTTCTGCAGTTTTACTGATGATCTGGACATTAAGTGATTTTGCCATTTCAAGATCTGTCGGTACGCAGTCAAAAACCTTAGGACTTATTTCCGAAGGTTTTCTAACAAGCTACCGCCTGGATGCCGCGTTCCTGATAAGTTTTTATATTTTATTAATCTGGTTAGTTTTAACGACCGTTCTACATTTTATTTTTAAAGGATTTTATGGCGCAAATAAATAACATAAGACTTCAGCTGGGTACGTTTAAATTAAGTGTAGATCAATTACAACTGCCAGACACAGGGGTCACTGCTATTCAGGGCCCGTCGGGATCGGGGAAGACCACTTTTTTTAATACTTTGATTGGCATTCACCAACCTGAAAATTGGTCATGGCAATTTAATGGCGTTGATTTAGCCAAATTAAAAATTTCTGAAAGACGGTTAGGCGTGGTTTTTCAAAACTACGAACTTTTTCCGCATTTGTCGGCTGCAGAAAATATTAAAATTGTTTTCGAAGCGCGTAGCGAAGGTGATTTCACAAGCGCATTAAATGAATATGTTGAAAAACTTAATCTACGATCATGCTGGCAAACCAAAGCAATTGACTTGTCAGGCGGAGAAAAGCAGCGGGTTGCCTTACTGCGTGCGCTAATATGTAAGCCGCAACTTTTATTATTAGATGAGCCTTTTTCAGCTTTAGATAATTCAACACGAGCGCAAGCGCGGATGCTGGTTAAGACTGTTTTTACAGATCTAAAAATTCCCGTATATTTGATTTCGCACGATGAAGAGGACGCGGCCTTTCTTGCGCAGCACCGGATCTATATTGAGGCTGGACGCTTCACATAGGGATGATTCTGTAGCTTTAGATTGCCCTTTTTTGAAGATTTAAGTAGCATCTACAGATGAGTTTGAATAACAAAAAATCTGTTTGCAAGAAAATGCAAATTGCGAATGATTTGTTTGTTATCGCATATGAAACAAAAAAAGCATCAGTATCGAAAAAAGTTTCCTCAATTACCAGAAAAAGAATTTAGCTTAATGGCTTAAGCTTCAATTGAAAGAGGATCGCAGTAGTGACCCAGTTCATAGAAATTCACGGTTGACCCGTGATATGGATCTGGTCGTTGAAATAAGTTCGAGATTGTCCATCGAGGTCAGTTTAACTTTATTCATCACGACTCAGGATTAAAAGTTGATGTCATGATTAAAAAACAATCTGAGCATGCAATAGAGGAATTTAACAGACGACAACAGATTGCGTTATGGGAAGGATTTGTTGCGACTGTAGCGACAGCTGAAGACGTTGTAATCAAAAAGTTAGATTTTTATCGATGGGTGTTGCATCGCTAGCGAAATGAACCACGACTAGGCAATTCATACCTCATCGATTGTTGGCTCCCTTTTAAAAAATAAAATTGTTTACGATTTAACTTTATTTTTCAAACTAAGTGCTAGTACAAAGAAAAAATCTGTTTTTTTATGGCAGATTTTCGGTAGCAAAAATTTTTTAGTTTGAAGTGGTTCGAGGTGCAATAAATTTTGATAGGAACTGTTTTATCTTAATAAAAAATTTAGGAAACCTGGTGCTGGGATTTTCCGTCGATTAAAAAAGTAGGATATTGCTCCGCAAAATTAGGTTTTACCTTCCGCCAGATTGTGCCACCGTAGTTAGCTTTT
>JANPNP010000454.1:0-2901 GCA_031427535.1 Bdellovibrionales bacterium
AATCTAAGTAGTTATTAAAAAAATCTTTTACTATTGCCATTCCTCCAGCAAGAGATGGATCATCTAAAAAATCAATCATAGTTCTTGATGGGTCCGAAACTTGAACTTTTACGGTACCAATCCAAATGGTTTTAGTACCAAATAGTTTTTCTGATTTTATATTCTTAAGGTGAATCTTGATGCCAGAATAATTTGGATTTAATATATTAGTTTTTTTTGTCGTAAAATAAACTACCGTCTCAAATAATTGTTCAGACAAATCCCAATGTTTAATCGCAGAAAATCCAGCAATGTAACCAGGAGAGAATATATTTGAAACAATAGCCCAAGGATTTTCAATCGCGAGCTCTCCAGGAGATGCTTCAACAGGTATACTAATATAAAATCCTCTTTTGATTCTTTGTAGCCATCCTGCTTTTTCCCACCTTGATAGAAGGCGTCCTGCCTCTTGCTTATTAACGCTTAGAACACTTTCGACAAGAGCTGGAGTAAGTCCTTCTTTTGACTTACTTATTACCTTTGATAGTTTTAAACGAGAATGTTTCCCGATACCTTCCATTTTACTCATGGTATACATTATATGCTGCATTTGCCTTAAGTTGGCAAATATAAAGGTTAAAATATACTTTTTATCTCAAACTGAGACTATAGGCGAGGATTTAACACACAAGCCTAATGCTTAAAGAAATATGGGCTTCCCCAGGCTTCAGTTCGTGAATCATACAAAAGCTTCGCCCGAGCCACATAAACCCATTTGGTGAATGAATCTAAGTTTCCAGCTAATGCTGCTGCCAATACAATCGTAATCGCAAAATCTGTTAATTTATCGAAGTTCAAGCTGGCCTCCTTTAAGGACAATTTGTTTTTGTTCAAATCGGGTTAAAATATTAAAAATGGAATTTCGATTCCAAAACTTTGCGATTCTTGGAGGAATCATTTTCTGATTGAGATGCCTTGAAATTCTATTCGGATTGGTCTTAAGCTTCCATAGTTGGTAGATCAGCATGAGATGGGCGTACTCCTTTTGATCGGGCACAACCTTTCCTTGAAAGAAACAGAACCCATAAGGGGGCTGAGCATTCGTTTTACCTTTTGCGATTTTTTTCTGGTATCCAGGTGCAGTTACTGCAGTCCGCAACACGACTCCCGCTTTGACTAAATTCTCGTAGATAGCTGATTTAGATTTACCCGTCTGTTTTGAAATGTCTGACAGTGAAAGGCCTTTTTGGTAAAGTTCGACATAAGATTCAAATATTGCTTTTGGCATAAATGTCCCTTTCGTAAACCCAATCTCTCATAAGATCTGGATTAGTTGTAAGGGGATGGACCATAAGTCTTTTTTATTATACTATCATTCAAAAACTCCGGGAGAAATTTTGAATTTTGAAAACGTGACAAGCGAAATTGACGAACTTATCCGCTGCGGAAAGCGTGAACTCGCCGGTCAAAAGATTAAAGAAATCAAAATTAATTTGATTCCACGGCCCCACATCAATTCCATGGCCAATCTTGCAAGAAGAACGGGTCAAACAAACCTGGCTTGGCAAATGATTGCGCCCCTAATTCGCCCCAAGTTTCCTCTGGCAACACCCGCTACTGACATCGAAAAAGCCACCTACTCTAATATTTTATTAGCTTTAGGAGCTATTCCAGAAGCCGTGGAACTTTTGGAAAGTACGAACCCCGAATCACCTGAAATTAATTTAGCTTTTGCCTTTGCTCACATCAGTCGCTGGGATTATTTAGCAGCTATTCCTAAGCTACGTCTTTATTTGCGCTCAGATAAAATAAATCTTTATGAAAAAATGATTGCGCAGGTTAATCTGGCGGCTTCTTATGTCGCAACTGGAAATTCGAAAGAAGGTTCGCCACTTCTGAAGGAAATTCTAGAAGTAACCAGTCAAAACGACTGGCACTTGTTGAACCGAAATGCTTTAGAAATTAGCGCACAGTTAGCAATCCAAGTAGAAAAATGGACTGAAGGCGAAAATCTTTTAAAGCGCGCCATGTTAGATAAAGAAGTCGAATTTAATCTCGACAATTTTTTTGTTACAAAGTGGCAAGCCATTATGAAGTTACTTAAAAATGGACCAAGCCCTGAAGCCTTGACCGAATTAGCAGAAATTCGAAATCTGGCTGTAACAAATAAGCACTGGGAAACAATTCGAGATTGTGATTTCTATCAAGCAATTAGGACTCAAAACTCTGCTTTGGCATTAAGACTTTATTTTGGAACTCCCTTCATGAGCTACCGAAAGCGCTTGATGGACAGCGCTAGCGATTGGCTGACTTTACCAGCAGCTTATGAATGGCAGGTTTCGGGCCAAGCTTCGAAAAGAGTTTTTAATTTAAGCCAAGGCGAAGAAGTTCAGGGTACCGCTAGAGTAAAACCTGGCACCGCTTTGTACCGGGCGCTGACGGCCTTAACCTCAGATTTTTATCGACCTTTTTCAGTGGGCTCTTTACATTCTTTAGTTTTTCCAAAAGAACATTTTAATCCTGACTCAAGTCCCCGCCGAGTTTCATTTTTAATCCAAAGATTAAGAGGCTGGATTAAAGATAATCATTTACCTTTACTGATCATTTCCGAAAGGGATGGTTTTAAATTACAAGCCACCGAACCTTTTACTTTTTTATTAGAAAAATCGAGCCCCCCTAAAACGGCAACACATTCAGAGCCGGCGCAGTATTTAGCCTTAGTCAAAAAAATCAAAGCTCAGAGTTCTAGTAAACCACTTAAAACTTCAGAGATTTCTGAAATAACAAAATTATCTGTCAGATCTATTCGCTACTTTCTGAAGTGGGCCATCGAGAAAAATAAAATTCTAAAAGTTGGAACTGGTCGAGAGTCTCGTTATAAGATTCGGTGAATAAAATTGGGTTTTGTTGATCTATTAAACA
>JANPNP010000455.1:0-2423 GCA_031427535.1 Bdellovibrionales bacterium
GAAGGTCAGATTATTCCTGACCAAGCAAACCCTGGCCATTCTGTTTTATTAAGATTATTTAATGGTCAAATACACCGCAAAGCCGAATCACACACCGTGATCAATTTCGATTCTTACGACATTTTATTAAACGATCCTATCAAATTAGAAGAACGAAAAAAGTCGGCCTCATCTTTAAATGCAAAAGAACTGAAAGAGTCGCAAATTAATCCAAGCATAACTGCAGAATTAAAAAAAGATTATAAAATTGAGTACCACAAAAGATCGGCCTTAGCCGCCGCCTGCTTGGTTTTCTCGATAGTGGGAGTTGCTTTTGGTATCGGTAACAATCGCCGCAGTGGAAAATCATCGGGCTTTATTTTAAGTGTTGGATTTATAATTTTGTACTGGTTGGTGTATTTAAGTTTTGAAGGCATGGTTCGTTCCAACGCTTTAAACGTTGTATTAGGTATTTGGTTTTCTAATATTATCTTTTTAACTTTGGGTTTATTTTACTTAAAGAAAAATTGGGATTAGTCCAAAGACTTCGAATTAAAAAAACGAGACGATGCAGTAGCTTCCTTACCACAGTGGTCATCCTTGACCACATCGCCCCTCCCTTAAGTACATTCTAAAAGCCAAATCAAAGAATATTCAAAGGCTTTTTTCATAAAATTTCACTTTTTTTGAGAAAAATTAATAGTTCTATACAGCTACTATCTGTAGTAGCTAAAAACGAAAACGCTTCCTACCCGTGCTAGTCTGTAGCCATAAGCATTTCGTTTGACACCTTTTCGGCATTCCAGAATTCGAGCAGGTCCAGTGAATCTGACACTAAGCCAGCGCCTTCTTGTAGCAGTTTTATGTTTCCTTTAAATCCCAATAATTGCGGATGCGCCGGCAATGTAAAAACCGGTCGGCCATTTTCAAGCGCGTGGTGAACGGTCAAAAAACTCCCGCTTTTGGTATCAGCCTGCGTGACCAAAAGCATGCTACCCAGGGCAGAGATCAAGCGGTTTCGATAATAAAAATGAGCTTTATGCATTTTTTGATGAATCTCGAATTCTGATAAAAAACATACTAGCTTGGGATTTATTCCGAGCAATTTTTTTTCTAAAATATCTGGATAGATGTCGACTAAGCCTGATGGAACTATTGCAACAGTTGGCAAACCCTTTTTTAAAGCTATCGCATGCGCCAACTGGTCCACCCCAAAAGCGCCACCACTGACAATGCAGACCCTTTGCGTTGTCATATATTCTGATAAATGTTGAAGCATCCAGCTTTCGGTTAGTTGATGAATTTTCCGCGCACCAACTATGGATAAGCAATGATACATTTTCCAGAACGGCTTGCCCCGATATTCCAGAAACAATGGCGGCTCTTTCATGCGTAAGAACTGATACGGGTAATTTTCATGACCCGGATACGTCCATTCGATTCGGTGCCGCTTTAAAGCTTCTAGATAATCTAGCGCCGATAGGTATTCGGCACGACTAAACGTGAAATCTTCAGGCAAGCCTAAGTCATGATTTGGATTTCGGAACTTCAATTGTCTTTGTAGTATTTTAAATTGTAAGCCTTGGTTCATGAGCGGGATGATTACAAAATCTTGGCCAATGAAATTTTTTGCACTTATCCGTATCTACTGCGGAAGCAGTTCATCACCAATTTCCACTAACTCGCCGACCTCTGTGACTACACCAATTCCAAAGGATCCGAATTTATCAATGATTTTTACTGTACCGCTGGTTTTTTCCGTCAACTGAGACTTGATCATCAGTGTTTGACCAACTTCTGCATTTTGACTTCCGAGGTTCAGATAAGCTAACTGTTTACTAGAAAAAATCTTTTGTGCGCCAATGCTTGGGCCACCAATCAACGTGGCTGTAGACTGCTGCGACACTTTAGTACTTCGAAGACCACTTACAAGCGATGGCGATACGAAGACAAGATCTTTTGACAACACCGAAACGCAATCTTTGATTCGTATCCGATCAGCGCTTAGCACCGTAGCGGTACCTGCCTGGCGATAAGCATAAATTTTGCCGGAATCGGTTTTCAATGTTTCAAGCAGATCATAAAGACCAAGCTCGCCTTCGGTATTTTTTAATGCGACCCGTAGTACATGATCCCCGCCGCAGCGGCCTTTACTTAACTCGTCAATCGTGAGCTCGGCTTCCGACTGAATTTCTTTGTCCGTTAAAAGAATATCGCTGGTAATAATTTCCGCAGGAACTGCTAAATTTTTTAAGTCGACCGTTAATAGTTGAGGCGGTAGGAAATAGGAGTCATTTCTATGTAGCGGCAAGCTGTCTGGAATTAGCGATAAACCACTAGATTGCCGACGAACTGATTTATCATCATCATCATCATCATCATCGCCTACGGCATCTTTATCAGCACGGAAAACCCCTACTGATTCTGCATCGCCTTCTTTAGAA
>JANPNP010000456.1:0-2413 GCA_031427535.1 Bdellovibrionales bacterium
AAGGCTCGACTTGGATATCCCTTGGTGACCCCATGGGAAATCCTGACAGCTTTGAAGATTTACTTTCCGATTTTAAAGAACTGGCGAATCATCACGGCGGGCAGGTAGTGTTTTATCAAATTCGCACGGATCACCTTCCACTGTATATTGATATTGGAATGATGTTTTTAAAACTTGGAGAAGAGGCCCGAGTTGATTTAAATAAGTTTGAGTTAGAAGGCGGATCTCGCAAAAATCTTCGACAAGCTTATAATCGATTTACAAAAGCTGGAATTGGCTTTCGCATCGTACCCCCGCAGGATTTTGAGTTCATTTTTCCTAAAATAAAAAATGTTTCCGATAGTTGGCTTAAGCATAAAAATACCAAAGAAAAAGGATTTTCAATTGGCTACTTCGACATCACCTACTTAAAACGATTTTCTATTGCAATACTTGAGCGCGATAGCCAAATCGTCGCTTTCGCGAATTTATGGGAAAGTGCCAATAAATACGAGCTATCCGTGGATCTGATGCGCTATGATCCAAAGGGTCCCCACGGCACTATGGAACAACTTATGGTCGAAATCATGCTTTGGGGAAAAAAAGAAGGTTACAAATACTTCAATTTGGGGATGGCTCCGCTATCGGGACTAGAAACGGGACGAAGCGGTTCAAGATGGAATCGAACTGGACAGGCAATTTTTCAGTACGGCGAACGCTTTTATAATTTTAGAGGCCTAAGGGCTTACAAAGAAAAATTTGATCCGGTATGGGAGCCTCGCTTTTTAGCCTATTCAGGAAAACTTTCGCTGCCTATTGTTTTAAAAGATATCACTGTTTTAATTTCTGGTAATGTGAAAGGTTCAGTTACGAAATGAACGCACTTATTATTCTACTTACTATTTTTATGTCACAACTGGCACCCGCTGCGATCCAGACAATAAAATATAAGTTTGGAAATTTTGGCGAAATCCAAGTTTATCATAATGAAGGAAAAATAGAACACCTTGTACTTTTTGCATCGGGCGATGGCGGCTGGAATGAAGGCGTGGTCGACATGGCTAAAGCTTTGGTAGATTCAAATACCGCAGTCGCTGGATTTAGCACCCCAAAGTTTTTGTCCTCGATTGGCGCGGCAGCAGCTAAATGCCTTTACCCTGCAAGCGATTTAGAACTGCTCAGCAAATTCATTCAAAAGAAATTACATTTCGCCAATTATAGTGTTCCGCATTTGGTTGGATATTCATCAGGAGCAACTTTGGTTTACGGAGCACTAGCGCAAGCACCTGTTAACACCTTTACAGGCGCTATCAGTCTAGGTTTTTGTGCTGATCTGCCAGTAAAAAAACTATTCTGCAAAGGGTATGGCCTAAATTCGAAATTTAGAAAAGATGGAAAGGGTGTTGACCTTAAACCTACAGATCGCGGTTTAGAAAATTGGTACGTGCTTCATGGAAATCAAGACAAAGTTTGCACTATAAAAGAAGTAACAAACTTTATTGCAAAAACTAACGGAGCAAACCTAGTGGAACTTCAAAAAGTTGGGCATGGTTTTTCAGTTGAAAAAAACTGGATGCCCCAGCTTAAAAAAAGCTTTACTCATATGGCTAGTGCCACCACTAAAACAAGCTCGGCTCAATTTCTTATTTCTGATCTGCCTTTAATAGTCTTGAAACCAGAAAAAATTAAGTCGGACTACTTCGTGATATTTTTTTCTGGCGATGGTGGCTGGGCCGGTTTCGATAAAGAGCTGTCCGCCGAATTTTCAAAAGTAGGCATACCAGTCGTAGGCGTAAATTCGCTTGATTATTTCTGGAGCCCAAAATCTGCAGCACAAGGCGCAACGGATCTGGAAAGAATAATACTAACGTTTAAAGGTGTTTTTGGCTTGAAGGAAGTACGCATAATTGGTTATTCATTCGGTGCTGATGTCGTTCCATTTTTTGCATCCCGGCTACCACTTGAGCTACAAAGCAGCATTGTCACGATCTCGCTCTTAGCGCCTGGAAAAAAAGCTAATTTTGAATTTAATTTCACAGATTGGATCGTCGATCCCGCAAATGGTCTACCCTTGGATGCCGAATTAAAAAAGCTTAAGGGGAAAATTTTAGTAAAATGCATTTACGGTGATGAAGAAGTTGAATCATTGTGCGCAAATATTGAAGCAAATCTTATCCAAGCAAAAAAATTATCGGGGGGCCATCATTTCGATGGGGACAGTAGTTCGCTTTTTAAAGCTATTACTGAAAAATAAGTCTTCGTATCTATATGACGAGCCACTAAGTGCAGACTACCTCTTCTTCATTAAGTCAGCCAAGTTGCCAAGTCCGCTGTTTGAAAAACCGGATTTGGCATTGTGCGATTTCCACGAAACATCATCAGCCTCTGTTGGCAGCCCTAAAGAAATCCGCTTTTGCTCAAATAAAATTTCATC
>JANPNP010000457.1:0-2752 GCA_031427535.1 Bdellovibrionales bacterium
GTCGGAAATGAGGACTTTGGGTACGCTTGAAGTTTCAGCAGCCCGCTCTAGGCTTTACACGTCCGACACTTGCTTTAAGTAATTTATTCTTCGCACCGAGCTATCGCTGTATAAAGTGGTTAGCGTGGCGTCTAAAGATTCTGCGTGACCAGCAGCCGATGGTTTTAAGACTGCCTGACTTAAAGCGCGGTTTTTTCTTACGCGCTCGACCCGTTTCAAAATATCTATTCCCGATATTGTTCTTTGGTTTTTCGTTTCCGTAAAAAGCATTAATCCAAAACGATCCACAAAAGGTCCACTTAAGCGCTCTAGCGTTCTGGTGCAGCGAGTGCGTGAATACCTGCACGACAAATTTTCTTTCACTGGCGTCCACTTACCACACGGACACAGGTTCGTGGTCGCAACCACTTGAAACTGGCAATCGAACTCACGCTCGGAAGGACCGCGCGCTAGGCGTAATCTTTCGCCTACCATGGGCCCGCGTAAAGCTTCTAATATTTCAGGATTAAATTGCAACATTTCATCTAGAATTAATAATCCGTTTTCTGCTCGCTCGATTTCGCCTTGGTATAAGTTGGCTCCGCCACCCAGAAAGGCGCCGGCTGTGATCGATTGATGGGGCATCACCATCGGGCGCCAATTTTTTTTCCACTGGCCCGCTTGATCTTCGTCAGGAACTGACATTAACGCTAGAAGTGCTTTGGCAATTGTGGTTTTCCCTGCACCTGCATCCCCAGCTAATAACCCATGTAAACCAGTCGTTGCTGCAAGAAACAGAAATTCGGCCTCGGTCGTTGAAAATTTTTTTTCTAATTCCTCAACTGGTCTTTGGAAGTAATCGCCTTTACTTTCGTTTGGGTAAATAACTTCTAAATCTTTTAATTCGAGAATGCGGTGATACACGCTGCTGTCGTCTTTTGACCACCCAGTTAAAATATTTTCTGCTTTTGGCTTTAGAAATTGTGTTTTTAAATCGGTCGGTTCGTACACCCCACCGTCTAACCCCAATTCCCCGTACAAGATCCAGTTTAGATCAATTTTTCCGGCGTGAATTTGTTTTGATTTTAATAAAATACCCAAAGCTACGGCAAGCTCGACGCCGCGGGAACTTTTTCGTAAGTGACTTGGTTTTATATTCACAATCATCTGCTGAGTTAACGGAAATTTATACCCCGAGCTTTTTAACGCTGATTTAATACGATAAAAACTTTCTTTAATAATTCGGTCGGGTAAACCTAAAAAATGAATTTGTGGAATGCCGGGAATAAATTCAATTTCAACTTCGGCAATTTCTAGACGCGGCCCATTTTGAATAAGTGATTTTAGTTTCATGACGTCAGTGCTTGCAAGGTGATCGCAAAGCCGATCACCTTACGTAAGCCAAAGTGCAGCTTTGCCTAATCGGACTTCGGATTTAAACCGAGTGATCTTTCATTTTTGACAGTGGATGATGGTCTTCGATTGCTTTTGCTGCCGTATTGGTCGTGACCGTTGTGTACACTTGGGTTGTTTGAATGCTTGCGTGACCAAGTAATAGCTGGATCGAACGCAAATCAGCTCCGCCTTCAAGTAATGCAGTTGCACACCCATGACGAAATTGATGCGGATGAATCGGTTCATCAAAGCCAGCTTTTGCAGACCATGCTGCTAACCAGCGCCAAATATCTACACGGGATGGCCGGTGTCCCCGGTCATTTAATAACAACGACGGACTAGCTGATGCTTTTTCGGCCAAATGTTCGCGAGCTGTTTTTAAATAAAGATCTAATGCCACATACAAAGCTTCAGTTAATGGAATTAATCTTTCTTTTTTTCCTTTACCTAAAACCTTCACCCACTTTTCAGTAGCCGAAAAATCATTTAGGTTCATCTCGGTTAGTTCACTTACTCTGCAACCTAAGCCGTATAAGAAAAGTAATGTCAGGCGATTACGAATTGTCTTTGATACATCTTTTTGCACTTCGCATGAAATAAATAACTTTTGGAAATCTTCAGTGGATATCGCTTTTGGAAGCGACGCTTTTACCTTAGGTGGCCTTAGATCACGAAGTTCCGGCGATTGCACACCGCGTGATTCACAAAATTTCAAGTACGTACGTACGCTGCTGATCACTCGGGCTTGCGAGCGAGTGGATAATTTTTCTTTTTTCATAAAATCGAAGAATTCAATCATGCGATCAGAATTTTCGCGAAATTTTGCGTAAAGCTCGATATCACGGCGGTACGCCATTATGGTATTGATCGAACGCCCGCGCACATGTTGTAAATCATCGAAGAACTCAATCCAAAGTGGCAAATTCATAGTGATTTCATTTCAGATGATTATTCTAAAAATTGCAATCAAATAGTTATGTTAAGATTTCACGTGATAGAAAAAATAAAAAACCTAAGGGTGGCTCTCCTTAGGTTTTTTCAAAGTTGTGTATTTCTTTTTGACTGAATTACTGAACTAGAACTGATTGTGAACACTGGTATCCATTTACAGAATCAAACATCAAGTTCGCAAACATGCGACCAACTGGCGCAATTTCCGACCACGTTGAACCTAACTGGCTTCCGGTTTTTGCAGAAACTTGTCCTTGAGTTACTGTTAGCATTAAATTTACCGGTCCAACCGCTTGCATTCTTAAGTTGTAAACGATTCCGGCGCTCCATTGGCCCGGTGCCAAAGTTCCTACTTGTTTCACAGAAACCTGTATCGGAAACCCACCACCCCATGCGGTTGGAACCAAATTTCCAGCATTCGATGTCG
>JANPNP010000458.1:0-4184 GCA_031427535.1 Bdellovibrionales bacterium
GCGCCAACAATCCAAAGGCGGTGTACAGGGGCTCTTGCAAATCGGCAATAAACAGCACGGCCTCAGAATTTATGGGGTGTACTAAAAAAACTAAGGCGGCTGCAACGGGAAGCAAAAAAAAATCTTTACGAAAAAAATTTCGGAATAATAAAAATATAAAGCTAGCATTCAGACAATGTATTAAAAGTTGAAACACTCGAAATGCTACAGGCTGTTCAGGGGTTAATTGCCACAGCATAGAATAAGCAATCATCATCACGGGCTTAAAGTAAATGCCACCGCTTTGTCCGTTTTCTAGTGCTACGGTGGATTTAGTGAAGTGCAGGTACCAGTTTGAAAGATCGTGTACCAAGGGATTATTGACGATTTGAAAATCATCATCTAGAAAAAAACCGAAGTGAAATGACTGGTAATAAAGTAAGGTTCCTAAAAGAACTAAGGTTAAAAAGATTAGGGAATAATGATAAAGCTTTTTCACTCTTTAAACATAGTGAACCCCTTCGAATAAAGCTGTCCATGATTTTAAAACTAGACCTAATACCCGTTTAGCGATTCTTAAATAGCGTCGAAACTTAACTAAGTTGGTTAGTTTTTGTTCCGTCATCCGAACCTCCTAAGTAAATTAAGAGGTTCAAAATCTATAAAAGCGAGATCGAAGGGGTTCGACTCGCTTTTTGCATTTTACGCACCTTGAAATAAATTACGGAGCAGGTTTTGATTTCGAGCAGGTGTAGCCAGGTCTTAAGAAACTGTCGCGCTCGGTAGCAGCTGGTTTACGAAGTCGTACACCGCTCATGTCGGTTGTGAAAGTTTGTAAGCATTCATCTAATTCTTTAAGCGAAACGACGTTAACGGTGTCGTTTTCAGCCCAATAGCTGGTGTAGACATATGTTAAGTCGGACTGTCCTAATACCCGGCGGGCCTGTTCGCCTTCGCTTTCAACGCGCACCCCAGAATTGGGATCCCTATCTGATACGACCGCAAACATTTGAATAAGTTGGGCTTGAGTACTTTTTTCTGCGATTTGTTTAAACCAGTAGTTTATATATTTATGAAATGGTTCGCTAGATTCTTTAGCAAAATTATTTAAAATTTCGGCCATGACGAATTTTCCGTTGTTGGTTTTTTCAAATGACATTTCGTGATTGAACTTAAAGATGACTCCGCGTTCAGCTAGGTAAGATAAAAATGCGTTCGAGAATTGAAACCGTGGTACGTCAGGCTTTTCAGAAACCTTTTGTAATGCTAAAGCCACGTCTTCTGAGGCCGGGAAATCAAAATCAGTTTTTACGAGTTCGCGGCCAAGGTATTCGGCGATAGATCCTTTGCAGGGTAAATTTGTGGTGTAACTGATTTTTCCACGACTTTCAATTTTTACGAACTGGATAGACAAGGTGACGGCGCCGTCTAAATCTTTTTGCACTTGCACTGATGATATGTCACCACGTTTCATTTCTAAAATGTGAAACCGTGATAAAAGCTCGGGGCGTTTTTTAAATTCACTTAAATATTCGGTTAATTTGTCAGCCCAGAAGGGATCTTCGATTTGTCTGCATTTTTGGTCCACGACAGATTTTTCGACTTCGCGAATGGTGCCTTCAGGAATGTAAAAAAGAATATTATTTTGCGCTGCTAGCAGTAGTCCCTGCTGAACGTCGCTGTTTTTGTAAACTTGACTTGCAGACTGCGGCAAACGCACCGGAGTTGATAAGCAGCCTGAAAATAGTGTGGCCAAAAAAATGGTAAACATAGACGCAAATGATAATCGCACAATCACTAAAAACCTCCGGCAATGCTAATCTATTATTTTACGAGGATTTGATTTCGAAATCCAAATTTTAGTGGTCCGGTGTGGTTGAAACAGACCTTTGTTGGTCTAGATAAATGATATGAAAAAAATTTATTAGGTCTAGATGTTTAGTGATTTAAGAAAAGTAGATTATCGCCGCTAGTGGCGTTACTAATGCCCAAATCTGCAGTGGTATTACCGTTTAAAAACATTCCGATTGAATTTCCGGCGGCGTTTACTCCGCGGCCCCAGCATTTGATCCGCTTGTTGGTGAATAATGCGCACGGCGTGTACCATTCGCCTGAAATTTTTACGGGAATTAAACCTGTACCAAAACTTACCGCTGTGGCAATTGGCGCCGAGATCGGAGTCGTGGTATTTCCGTGTAGAAGCTGCCCGTTAGTATTTCGTCCCCAGCATTTAACGACGCCTGCAGTGTCTTTGGCGCATTGACTTCGTCCGTATGCAAAAAGATTTGCGGCAGTTCCAAAACCAGTGTTCATATTTATATCGCCAATCACTGCCATTTCACCACCTACGTCGCCAATGCTGGCGTTGGCCCCGCCGGTATTTCCCTTACCAACTTGGCCGTTATTATTTCGTCCCCAACATGTGATCGTGTTGTCATCGCGGCGAACACAGGTGTGTTCATAACCGGAAGAAATTTCCAAAGCCGTGCGTGCTGAACCTGAGGCTCCAGTGATATTTATGTTGGTAAGATTGTCACCCATTTCATTTGGATCATTTCCTAGGACTGTCGTATTATCTTTGCCTAATTGCCCGCGATTATTATTTCCCCAACATTTAACATTGCTGTCATTTAAGCGGGCACACGTGAAATCAAGACCACCGGTTACTTGCACCGCTGTTTTTCCGGTTCCAAGATTGATTGGCAATAAAGAATCGCCCATTTCGGCGGTTTGATCGCCAAGTCGAATATTGTTACCTGTGACATTTCCGATTCCCAATTGTCCCGTTGAGTTTAGCCCCCAACATTTTAGTGAGGTATCATTTAAAATCGCACACGTGACGTAGCCAAAAGCGAATAAATTTACTGCAGTTTTACCGGTACCCAAACTGACTGCAGGTAAGTTGTCACCCATTTCATTAGCAGCATCACCGCGGTTGGCGGTATCACCTAATCCAAGCTGACCGTTCGCATTGCCACCCCAACATTTTACACTGCCGTTATCAAGAATAGCGCAAACGTGTAATAGCCCTGCGACAATTCGCGTTGCTGTTCGTCCAGTTCCCAAATTTACAAATTGATTTGCGCCACCAACTTCAGTTGTGGCGTCACCGATTGTTGCAACTGATCCAACTCCAACTTGGCCCACATTATTTGAACCCCAGCATTTTACTGAACCTTCGTTGTGCCGGGCGCAAACATTATATTGTGATCCTACAATCTCGATGGGTTCAATAATAGTTACCGCTGAATTTGATGTAAACATACCAGCATCAGTAACACGTACGGTATCGGATTCAATTGTTCCGGGCGCTGTAAATAGACCTGTCGTCAAATTGACGGTACCAGTTCCGACTGGAACCGTATAAATATAAGGAGCCGTGCCAAGAATAGCGGTAAATATATTTGTGGAAAATACAGATAGTCTTAATGTGTCCGGCGAAATTGTCAGGGTATCAACTACCCTTATCGTTGCTGTTGCGACATTACCAATGCTATCTGCCACTTGAACAACATCCGCTCCAGCAACCGCGCCGGTTGTGTAGGCACCCGTAGCTGAATTCATAATTCCGCCGCCAGAAACTTTTGAAAAAACAAGTGCGCCACCGACACAGGCAGTTCCGTTTAAACAACCACCAGCACCAGTGAAAGTCTGCGAACTATTAATCGCCATTGTAATCATCGTTGGTGAAATTGTTAACGGAGCGTAAGTGGTGGCCGTTGCCGTTGTTGAAACAGACCACGCTGTTAACGTTACCGTATCAGTTGCATAAGCTGTTGTTCGACCTGTGTAGTCAGCTGTAGTTGGTGTATCTGCAATAACGTCCGCTCCGTCTGATATCGCGCCGGCCGTGTTAGACCAAACATAATAGCCACTGCCGCCGCTACCGGTAAGCGTGATATTACCACCAGCTTGGACATAAATTGGGTTTGGCGAAATAATCAGCGGTGGAAAATTTGTTTTCCAAAAAGAAAATGGCTCAATCACTTGAGCCAGCACAGCAAAACTAATCAGAGTGATAGCAAGAAATTTAGTAAAAAAATTTCTCATGTTAAAATTCCATTACCTAATTAAAATCCTGTGATCCATGTTGCTAGACAGTTTGTACCATCGCTAATAAGACTGTAAACAGTTTTATCAAGCAGCCCGTCAATTCCCGCCAACCCGGCGGAGCAAGTTTTCTTCCGGGCTTCAAACAACTCGGC
>JANPNP010000459.1:0-17345 GCA_031427535.1 Bdellovibrionales bacterium
AAACTATCCGTCACCACATCAACCTGCTTCAGCTTTAATCCTAACGGCAAAAGCAGAATGTGCTTTTGTTGAAATGCACTTAGCTGGCCAACCATGCCAAAATCCAAAATATTTACTTGAATGTGTTCATCTAAAACCTGCATCAACAAGTTACCTTGATGTAAGTCCGCGTGAAAGAATCCCGATTTAAAAAAGACGTGTTCTAGCCACTGCTCAGAAATTTTTTCGGCAGCAACTCGGTAAAGTTCTGGATACAGTTCTTGATAATCAGCTATTGCGTTAGCCGGCTTTTTTCCAAAAACAAGTTCTTGCATCATCAAGTTTTTATTACGGCCAATTAACGAAGTCTGTGGCACATGAATACGCAGTTCATTTTTTTGTGCTGAAAACTGTATGATTTGTGAACTGGTGTAGACACCTTTAGCTACCCGCTGGTTTTTTACGGTATCTGCTAAGACAAGCTCTTCGACAACTGCAGCATGAATATCATTAACAAGTTTCTCTAATGATGGCAGATTGTATTTTTTAAATTCTAAATCAGCATCTAAATCTTTGCTTATTTTTAAAAGTATAGTGTGATCCATATCTAGCAGTCGCTGCATGTCAGGCTTTAAAAATCGAATCACACGACTTTCGACATTTCCGGAACTGTCCCGCATTTCCACACGGTGGGTTTGCGCCATGGTACCTACACCCAATGGCTTTTTATCGATCGTAACGAAATTGTCCAACGAAATTTCAGATTCGATAATCTTTTTGACTTCCCACCAAGGCACTGATTGAACCTGACTTTCTAAGTGTTGGAATATGACTTGAAAATCTTTGGGCACATGCGAACTGCGCCCCATAATTTGCACTAGTTTTTGCATCTGCGGACCTGAATGCTGCAATAAAGTTAAAAATAAATCGGTAGGATTAGCCGTAATTGGCAATTGAATAAGTCGATAAAAAATTTCTGCCTTTTGCGCTGGCGGCAGCGCTTTAAAGTAGGCTTTTAAAAGTTTAGCTAAAAGCATGACTTCACTGCTAGCTGAATGACGCAGGAACGACTGAGTATAGCCATCAACAACAGTGTTTATTTTATTGGCCATGCGGACTATTACGGACTGGCTTGGTTGCTTAGAAGCACTTAAGCCGTTTTCGGTAACTATGTTACCAAGGGCTGCTAAATAACTAATTTCAATTTCGCGTTTTCTTATTAAATACTCATCGATCTGGTCTTGTACATCAGTCGAAGATGCCAGGTACTGTTTTTCAGTTAGTAAGGCTTGCAATTCTTCAAAGGTGACTTGCTGCAATTTTTTTTCGTTAAAAAGTTGCTCGTTCCGCTGCATTTCGATGAAGTGTGCAAAGGATTGCACGTTAACACTTACTTTTTCTGGTGCGCCCGTGGCGGCTTGTACTGTTTGCATGTAATTTGAAATTTGTGCGGGCACTTTTTCTGGATGTAAAGCTATCTTCAACGACAAAGTAATCAACGCCTTTTGCCTATTTGATAAATAGACGTTATTTCCCCATGCTGAGGAATAAGCAAAAATGCAAAACAAAGCTAAGATTAATACTAACCAACGACGTTCCATACGCAGAACTAAAGCATAGTTCAGGCCGCCTGCGACAAGGCTTAAGATAGCTTTTAAGCGCAAAAGTCTTGGCTAAAGTTTAGACAACGAGCAAGAATTATTACAAAATACCGTGGACTATTGTTGTACCCCGGGCCCAGTGGTCCAAAAATAGGCAGGCCAGTTAATAGAGAATTTAAAAGTTTAGCACCACATTCACTCTTTCTTAGACATTCCAATAACTATTGAATAGTTTCACCCCATGCTAAAAAATAAACTTTCGTTTACGACCATTATAATCCTTTTGTTCAGTGGCAATGCGGTTGCAAATAGTACTCTAAATAGTACTCTAAATAGTGCGCGCGAAGCCAAGAATAATCAGTAGTTTCATATATCAGCAGAGCTCATGATTAAAAACATGATCAGCAAACTAAATTCTAGCGGTGCCCTCTGAGATTATTCCACCGCGTTTTCCCAGTTACAAAAAATTGGCCAGTCACTTATGATTCCGGTTTCGGTTCTACCCGCTGCTGGTCTTTTAGTGGCCTTCGGACGAATCGCAAAAGATTACACTGAACCCACTGCTAATCCACAGATCACAGCGATCAATACCGGCGTTTTCGGCGGAATTCTAATTGGTGCGGTGACTGCGTTTCTTTACAATCGCTACCACAAAGTACGACTGCCACAAATTTTGGGGTTTTTCTCAGGTAGACGTTTGATATCGATTATTACGGCTGCATCTGCAATTATTATTGGTTTGGTACTAGGCCTTGTTTGGGGCGTTGTCCATCCGTCCAAGAAGGTATTCGCACATTTGGCATTAACGTTATGAATTTGGAAATCGGGCCTGCATTGTATGCTGCCGGAAAACGAATGCTTATTCCGCTTGGCTTACATCATGTGTTCTACCCGCCATTTTTATTTGAATTCGGTGAATATGTAAATGCCGCTGGCCAGGTTTTAAAAGGTGAATCAGCCCGCTACTTTGGTGGAGATCCCAACGCCGGAAAGTTTATGGCGTCCGAATTTCCACTTATGTTATTTGGCTTACCCATGGCAGCCCTTGCAATGTACATGCGGGCAAAGCCTCAGAACCGTAAAGCCGTTGGTGGCATGATGCTTTCAGCAGCGTTAACGTCAATTATTACGGGCATTACTGAACCAATTGAATTTGCTTTTATTTTCGTAGCCCCTTGGCTTTACGTGCTTCATGTTGCTTTGGCTTTTGTTTCGGGAACATTAACATCGTTACTTGATATTCATTTGGGGTACACGTTTTCTGCTTCGGCCATTGACTGGGTATTGGGTTATTTTAACCAGAAAAACAGTGCGATGTTAGCTTTCGTTGTAGGTCCTATTATGGGCTTACTTTATTTTACCAGCTTTTATTACCTCATCGGAAAATTTAACCTGCGCACGCCTGGCCGTGAAGACTCTTCGGATGCTACAGCTGATAAAGAGTTAACTAGCAATTCAACATTACGGGTAAAGGCCAGTGCAATTCTTAAGGCGCTGGGCGGGGCTAAAAATCTTAAAGAACTTGATGCCTGTATTACCCGCCTGCGAATTCCTGATCCAACTTTTGCGGATAAAATTTTGGGCGATGGTTTCGCAATTGATCCAACGTCGAACGTTATAACAGCTCCTTGTGACGGTGTTGTTATGCACGTTTTTCCCACTGGCCATGCAGTAGCCATGCAAACAGCTGAGGGCTTAGAAATTTTGATTCATGTGGGAATTGATACCGTTAAAATGAAGGGTGAAGGATTTAAAGCGCTCGTAAAAAAATTAGCTAAATCCAGTATCACGCCGTTTGTTATCACCAATATGGACAAAGTAAAAAGCATGCGCGTGAATGACACTGATCCAGCTGCCGTACTAGAAATAGTTCTTAAATAACTGAAGGCCTAGAATGGAAATAACAAAAAAAATTATAAACGATGATGGAATGCACGCACGCCCGGCTGGCGTGTTAGCTAAAACGGCTAGCGCATTCACTAGCAAAGTTGATATTTTATTTAACGGTCGTAGTGTAAATGCGAAATCAGCGATGATGGTTATGACCCTGGGCTTAGCCAAAGATAATGAAATCCGCATTCAGGCTGATGGCCCCGATGCAGAACTTGCGCTGGCTAAAATTTCAGAACTTATCGATTCTCAGTTTCAGGTGCCTGGTTGAAAACATTTGTTGGTACGGTAGCTTCAGAAGGTTTTGCTAATGGTGCAGTTCGCATTGTAACAACTGAAAAACGCCTACCAACTTTGCGTGCGTCCCAATCGGTGGACGTCGAAAAAAAAATCTTAGCCACTGCGCTGGCGGCTGCCACAACTGACTTAGATCACATGCAAGTAAATTCCAAAAGTGGCGTAAAGGAAAGCACTGAAATTATCGAAGCCCATATTATGATGCTGCAAGATCCGGAAGTGCTAGCACTGTCTCAGGCTGAAATTGACACAGGCCAAAATGCAGAAAGCGCGTACGCCAGCGTTATCGAAAATTTTAGACAAATGTTTCTCGATGTTCCTGATCCAATAATTCAACAGCGCGCTATTGATTTGTACGATATAAGTCAGCGCGTACTTTTTTACATGCAATTTCCAAATGAAAAATATCCGGATTTAACACTTGATAAGCCTACCATTCTTGTCGCAAAAGATTTCACGCCGTCGCAAATTTTCACTATCGATAAGAAGTACTTGTTAGGAATAGCAACGGTGGAAGGCGCTCCAACATCACACACCTCAATACTTGCACGCTCGTTAGAAATTCCGTTTTTAGTTGGTCTAGATGCTGCGGTGTTGACCGAACCCACTTCGACTTTAGCATTATTAAATGGCGGAACTGGGCATTCACCTTTGAACCCACCGATTCAGCGGCAACCGAATTTTTGCAACATCAGGGCGATTTTCAATTGGCAAAAAAAAATGCCGAAAAGTTCAAAGGCCAGCCGACCCGTACAGCTGATGGTTTGCAAATTACTTTAGCCGCTAACATTTCTGGGCCTGATGATGTCACGACCTTTTTTAAAAGTGATGCTGAAGCCGTTGGACTCTACCGCACTGAATTTTTATTTCTAGATCGAACGGCTGCCCCTACTGAGGATGAGCAATTTTCTGTTTATAAAAAAGTTTTTGATAATTTAAACGGAAAACATATTCTAATTCGCACGCTAGATATTGGCGGCGATAAGCAGGCTTCGTATTTAAATATGAAATTTGAAGAAAACCCATTTCTGGGTGTGCGGGCCATACGACTTTGTTTTCAGCGGCCAGATATATTTAAAACTCAGTTGCGCGCTTTACTTCGTGCCGGTTCAGATGCCAGCTGGGGTCTGATGTTTCCGATGATCAGTCAACTGGAAGAGCTACAAGACGCTAAAACAATTGTTACACAGGTTCAGCAGGAATTACGTGATGAAGGCGTTAGTTTCAGTACGAAACATCAGATTGGTGTCATGATAGAAATACCATCAGCCGCTTGGATGATCGACGTTTTCACCCAGCACGTTGACTTCGTTAGTATTGGTACCAACGATTTATTGCAGTACACCTGCGCAGCTGATCGCTTAAATCCAGAACTTAAAGCAGTCTACAACCCATTTAATGTTGGATTTTTACGGCAAATCCAACATGTATTAACGACGTGTAAAAAACAGCACGTTTCTGCGGGTATCTGTGGCTCGCTATCTCATCATCCGGATTTACTGCAATTTTTTATCGGCTGTGGTGTCTCTGAGCTAAGTATGACGGCTCAGCATATTTTAAAAACACGAGCCCTTATTGCTGGTCTGAATGCGGCACATTGCAAACAACTAGTTCAGAAGATCATGACTTGCACCACCACTGCAGAAGTTAAGAAGTGCTTCTAAGATTTTAAGCAAATGAAGTGAAAAAACTATTAAATGTACGCACCCATTTTGGTAAAGATCATCCGTTAACTCGAACCCATTAGCTGGTTATGAATACAGCTTTGAATCAATTAAGGTTTACTAAAGTCGAAGAGAAAAAAGAAAATCTGCTTGTTACATTTACCACTGACGCTACGGGTTTTAAAAAATTAAGCAGCAGATTAAGGAATTTACAGCAACTGTGCAAAAAATCTCGTTTGACCACAAACATTCGGGCGTCTACCAAATGAATTTAGATTTTCTCAAGAATTCTATGCTGTGATTCAGGAGATGTCTGGACAGCCTGCTGCATATCAAATACTCTTGCTGACTAAACACTTAAGACTGGAGTTAAAATGAAGTCATTATTGTTTCCAATTATCCTATTATCATCTGCTGTCATTTTCGCTGAAGGCAACAAACCGACCCAATATCAAACGATGGATCTAAAGAAATTTGACAAGGTCAATGCGCCTGCTAAATCAAATGTGCAGTTCGCGGTAAACTGTAAAACTGATGACGGTCGCGAAATAAAATCGACAGATGCGGCTTACAATGACTGCTTAAGCAAAGCCCAAAATAAAGCACAGACGAAGTAGGCTTTCGCATGAGCCCTTCAATTAAAAGAACCAATTGGGATACGGCAAAAAGTTTACTGACCCATCTTTGGCCTAAGAATCGTACTGATTTAAAAATTCGTGTGGTTCTGGCGATGGCCTGTTTGCTACTTGCAAAGGTCATTAACGTCTACGTACCTTTTCTTTATAAAGCTGCAGTTGATTCGTTAACTTTAAATTCGGCTGTTGTTATTCCTGCAGCAATTATTATTAGCTACGGTTTAGCCCGGGTTCTACAACAAACTTTCGGCGAGCTTCGCGATTTTATTTTCGTCAAAGTGGGACAGCATTCCCAACGAACGATCGCATTAACAACGTTTTCGCATTTGCATCAGTTGTCGCTTGCGTTCCACTTAGACCGGCAAACTGGCGGCCTATCGCGTGTTATCGAACGCGGTGTACGCGCCATCCAAACCGTGCTTAGCTTTATGCTGTTTAATATCATTCCGACGTTGCTAGAAATTATTTTAGTGACCGCCATTTTTTATACAAAGTTCGGTATCAAATACGCAGCGATCACTTTTTTCACTGTTAGTCTTTACGTGTACTTTACTTTCGCAATTACCAACTGGCGTACCAAATTTCGAAAACAAATGAACGAGCGCGATAGCGAAGCCAACACCAAAGCCATCGATTCACTTATTAATTATGAAACAGTAAAATATTTTGGTAACGAACAGCACGAATTTAACCGCTACGACGTTTCGCTGGCGCAATATGAAAAAGAAGGAATTAAAAGCCAATCGAGTTTGTCGTTATTGAACATCGGACAAGGACTAATTATTGGTACGGCACTTATTTCAATTATGTGGCTGGCTGCCGACGGCGTAACCCAGAAAATTTTGACAGTTGGCGATTTTGTTTTAGTAAACACGATGTTACTGCAATTATTTATTCCACTTGGTTTTTTGGGCTTCGTTTACCGCGAAATTAATCAGGGTCTGATTGACATGGAAAAAATGTTTGAACTTTTAGATGTGCATGCAGAAGTAAAAGACCAACCGGGTGCCGTGAACTTAGACCCGGCACAGTGGTCGGTCGAATTTGATAATGTAACATTTCAGTACCAGCCCGACCGCGTAATTTTAAAAAATGTAAGCTTTAAAATTGCTGCTGGTAAAACGGTAGCTATTGTAGGGCCAAGTGGTTCTGGCAAATCAACAATTGCTAGATTACTGTTTCGCTTTTATGATGTGACCTCGGGCGTGATTCGCATTGGCCAATCTAGCTTGCAAGAAGTGACGCAGAAATCTTTGCGGCAATCGATCGGAATTGTGCCGCAAGATACGATGCTGTTTAATGACACTATCGGTTACAATATTCAATACGGAAAACCGACTGCTAGCCAAGATGAAATTCGCGCAGCAGCGAAGCTTGCACAGATTGATAGTTTTATTGAAAGTTTAACAAAAAAATATCTGACATCTGTTGGCGAACGCGGGCTTAAACTTTCTGGCGGCGAAAAGCAGCGCGTAGCCATTGCGCGCACGATTTTAAAGAATCCAAATATTTTGGTTTTCGATGAAGCGACCTCAGCTTTAGATTCTCATACCGAAAAAGAAATTCAGGCGTCGTTACACGAAGTTTCTAAAAATCGAACTACGCTGATGATTGCACACCGGCTGTCGACGGTTGTGCATGCTGATGAAATTTTAGTTTTAAAATCCGGTCAGGTCGTCGAACGTGGAACGCATTCTAATCTGTTGTCACTTGATGGTGAATACGCTGCCATGTGGAAGAAACAACAGGAAGCACAAGAATACGAATCGAAACAATTGGAACTGTAATTGAAGGCCTAGCCAATATCGTCACCGTAAATAACTTCGACAGGAATTATTTATAGGTGTCCAAATTTTTCTCGTGAAGTTTTAATAAGTCCACTATAGTCACCAGCATTAGTTACCGTTTTCAAGGTAATGTGCCGGGAGGCTGACAATGTATAAATTTTCAATCAAAGTGTTTCCAGTTACCTTGGCCTTAATTACAGTGATATCTGTAATTGTAGAGGCTCAGCAAAAACTAGAGTTACGCGATAAAACTGATGGAGTTGTCTGTAAGATTATGACGGGTAACGCAGCCACAGCCACATCTGCTGCGCGCATGACGACTGATCTTGCGACAACTAAAATCATTCTGAAAGAAAATGAAACACAAACAATTACAGTTCCTTTTAAAACATTGACCGGCACACCCCGACCGTTTGTTCTTAAATTACAGCGCGTGCATTTGCGCCCCGCTCAGTCTTTGGACTTATTGCCTGGCGGAATTTATTCGTTTAACAACCCGTTTGAGTCAAATTCTATGTTCAGCCGAAATGACATTACCGGAGCAACACGCGTAACAGGACTTAATTTTGTATTGGAAGGTGAGCAAAATGCAAAGATGCTTGAAGCCCAATTAAATACAATGAAGCAACATACCTTTTTTTCGCCATACCTTATTGTGAAAGTAACGCCTGACGCTGCCGAAAACCAGTTGGTAGCGCCAAACGGGATAGTTACAAACTTCATCGTTGTGGCATGTATAATTACGCAAAAATAACTAGCCTAGTAGTTCTGATACGTCTGTATATTAATAAGTTTCTACAGTACGGGCTTCTGTCCGACATAGACGACATGTTCGCTCATCCCTAAGGTGCTAGGTTCCTTGGATTGTTGAAACAGAATCTCGATAAATTTTCTCCATGCCACCGGATTCTTAAATATAATTTCTGCCTTACCGTAGATGTAAGCGGCTATTCCTTCGCATCCGAAGGTCTCTATGAGGGCTATACCCTGGCCTTTGAATAAATCTGGCACTTCATTTGTTTTTGCAAAGTATGCGTCTGTAAATTGATTCGGGGTTTCTTCAAAATTTTCGTAACATCCTGTCGACAAAATGCGGTCAAGCTCTTCGGGATCTTCGGACAATTCAACGACAAGCTCTTCCGTCGAATTATGCAACATATTTAAAAAAGGACAAATGCGATTAATCGTCGACACAAAGATATAACCACCAGGTTTGGTGATGCATTTAGCTTCTTGAATCGCGGCCACACGCTTCTTTTCGTCTAGTAAATGATAGATAGGTCCAAATAGAAGTGTCACGTCAAATTGATCCGCTTGAATCCCATTTAAATCCGTCGCATCCGCTTTCATAAAATCGATAACTTTACCTAAAGCCTTTATTTCAGAAATTTTTTGTTTTGCTAAGTTTAATAATCCCTCAGATAAATCGCAAAGCAGCACATCATTGCCATTTTCTAGCAGCCAAGTGGAATAGATGCCAGGACCGCAGCCAATATCTGCAACTTTGAAGTTAGGTTTTAAATACTGCAGCAAATATTTTTTGGTTATTGTTGCCTCGATGGTGTCGTAGGCCGTGCGTTGAAGCCTAAGCCATTCTTTTTCGGGACTTTGATCATAGTATTTTTCGATTCGATTCATTTAAACCCTCGTGGCTGTATACATAACTAATTGTTGCTTTTTTTTGAAGGCATTAATTATGCATTTATGGTCGAATGTTGCAGTAAATGAACTTAAAACAAATAAAGGACATCAGATGAAAAATTTGACAGCGTTTTTGGGCATAGTGTTAATCTCTTCAACAGTCGTAGCTGGATCAAGCACAGTTGACTGTTCAACAAAATCAAAGTCAATTGTATTTTCCGTAGGAAATGGATCAAATACGGTACAAATTAAATACGTTGATACAAATAGTAAATCGCAACAGGTGTATGATGCCCCTATTCAGCTAATGCCAGAATTCGATTACGGTACAGAACAAAACGAAAAAACTGTTAATGCAATTTCAGTTGGCAATGCAAATGTTATTTCTAAAAAGAACGATGTGCAAAAGGTCTATAACAAAGACGGCAGCTTAAAGTGCTCTGGCCGCGAATTTTGGGACATCCGTTACACGCAGAAAATGGTATTAACTGGAAAAGATAACAAGCCTTTGAGTTCAATTAATCTTTTAGGTGATATGAAAGTTGCCGGTATGAACAGCGAAGGTTATATCACTGCAGACTTTACATGCCACGCTTACGGCGCAACCACATCTGCTGGCTGTGAAGTTGACGGCGAATAGTAGTTATCGAAAGAATCCCCCGTGCAGCTTGCTTGATGTACTGCAGGCCGCTCAAACTGAGACAGAAATAATAACACTTCCTCTTGGACAGATTTGACAAATTTTTTTTACGAAAAACCTCATGACATGACGAAAATGCTTTAAAATGAAGGCATGTATTTCGACGCCTATGCCGTCATCGTCCAGAAAAATATGGACGGTGGAGACACTCTCCACCGCGAAGGCATGTATGCATTTGGTAAAAAACTTTATTACGATCACTTCTTAAATAAAGTCTTTTTAATTTCGCCTCCTTTAAGAAGACCTGCTTCGCAAGATATCATCAGTCAGTTTGAAGTGAAGCCCGGGATTTACTTTCGTCATCCAGATCCTACGAAATGGTATTACAATCCACGGGCTACCTCCCGTGATCAAGTTTTACCTGTCATTGCCTACTGCGCCGCCTATGAAGACTATCCGCGTTTGGGTCGACTTTTTTTAGCCACGGCAAAACGGGGAATGTTCGCACAAAATGTTTTGAGAATTGGGGACACAGAAAATAACTGGAAGATACCTGATCCGATGCATTTAAATGTGGCCCAGTTCATTCGCGCCGGCGGCTGGTGGACGGCACCTTTATATCCGCTACTTTATGTATTCGACACAATTGAAGTTATTGGAACCCTAATTACGGCTTTACCCTTACATTTAAAAGACGATCATTTAATTCCACGCTGGAAACAGCCCGATGATGTGGATGACAATAATGTCGTCGTGCAACACCTGTTAGCTTATTACTATAAGCCAACACCGATTTCAGCTTTAAATCGTTATATTTATTCGGTGACCAGGCCCCCTAATCTTGGCAATACTTTACTGGGCGAAAAAAATACAGTGATGGGAGCACTACGATGGTATCATCGCAGTGAATACAATGGCGAAGCTAACCCAGAAATCGCCGAGTTGTACCGACCACTTGTCGAAAAGCATTTTGATTATCCGAACCTGCTCGATTTCTTCAAGCAGTAATTCGGATTCCTTCAAAGATATACGGCCTAGCCATTATCATAATGCCGTTCAGTTAAGGTCGGCCTTTTAACAAGATTATGCATCCATGCAATCGGGGACCAATCCCCGAACCCCAGTTTTACTGGCCCTTGTGGCCGGTAAAGGGGTAAAGAGTTTGATGAAATTAGCCTACCCTTTTTTACTTTGGCATATCCCACATAATTCTAAGAAGCGTTTCATTTCGAATCATTTTGCAAGCTTAAACTTAAGTCTTGCAGTTGGGTTCCGATAAGCTAAGTGGGGGCCAGATGAAACCAGAAACTGTTGCGTTCAAAAAGTATTTCACTCTGTTCACTGCCCTGTTCGTTGCGACGTCTTTACTGTTTGCGTTTCAAAATTGTTCTAAGGCGGCTTTTTCTGACATGCGCTACCTAGAACTTGCCTCGGCATCTTCAGTACAAATTTTTAAAACCAATGAAGAGACAGAATTAGTAGTTCAACCTAAAACCTTTTCAAGCTTAACTGGCAAGCGCTCTTCTTTTACAATTACCCGCCAGCCCACCCACGGAGTTATCACTTCATTCGATTCTGAAACCGGTAAATTTATATATCAACCATCACTTAAGTTTTTTGGCGACGACGAATTTCATTACGTTGAACAGGAAGCGGGTGTTACAAAACCCCACCAAGTGCCTATTTATATTCAAGTGGTGAAAATCGGCCGCACGCCCTCAATTATTACAGATACCATTGGTTTTGAAATGAATACTCAAGCTACACAGTTGACGCTTGCCGTGACAGATTACCATGATACAGCACCGCAAGCTTTTTTATCGTTAGATCAAAATGTTCGAGAAATTAAAACGGCTCACGGATTACTACGACATATTGCAGATAACCGTTTCACTTACACTCCAGATGTGAATTACCGGGGCAATGATAAATTTGAATTTACTGCCAAAAATTCATTTGGTGAAACCAGCAAAAAATTTGTGACGCTAAATGTAGGCAATCCATTTCACAATCTTGAGCCATCACTTGCAGTTCGTGGCATTGGTTGTGCGTCCTGCCACCTAAAGTCGAATTCCAAACTTATCACTGATTTTGGTTTTGGTAGCGATTATTTTTTCGGAAAAAATGCATTGGCGGTGGGTGGAAATCCGCTAGAGTCTCCGCATTCATTCTATAGTGACCACGGTGGGGCTTCACTAACTACCGCGCAGTTAAAAGAAATCGTTGTGCCCAACCAAAATTTACCTTTTGCAGTTTCAAGTTTTATGACGGCTGCTTCTGCTAACCCCGTGCAAGCTGCAGCGCAAACACTAGAGCAGTACGTAAAAGCAGTGAATCCTGCATCTACAGTCGTTACTAAAAACCAAATATTTATCGGCGCTCCTTCGGCAGATGTGCTAGTAGCACGCACTGGAATTTTAGCAACTACAGAAACCACGTACATCAAAAATCAAGATTCGTCGCCTGTACTTTCTGGCTTAGTTAAAACGGGCTCATACTACACGGCTACAACTCTGGTGTGTGATGGTGATTTAGTGATAAAGGGAACCTTATATATAAAAGATTTAAATTTACATACAAACGACGGGTGTCGCATTCATGTAACCGGTCCAATTTTTATTAACGGTAAAATTACCTACACGCAGCAAACCCCCGGAACAACGAATAATACCAACCTACAATTAGTAAGCAGTACCTGGATCAATATGGGTGTGGGCCTTAGCCACTGTGAAAGCAATCCAGGTTACCCAACCAACGTTTCAGCTTGGTATCGCACGCATGGCGCAAGCAGCGGCCTTACACCATTTTCTCACCGCATAGTTACTCACCCAGCAAAAAGTCGCACAGGCCAGCAAAACGGCGCTGCTTTACAAAGTCTTCAAAGTGCAATTATTGGATTTCAAGATGCATCGTGCAGAAAAAGTATCGCTAGCGAAGCACCCCGTGAAGAACACTTTGAACGCCTTTTACTAAATGCTCCGCGTGTCGATTCGCGCTACACGGGTCAATTCACCGGAGTCATCATCGCAGAAACTGTGCTTATGAGCTTATCTAGTTTTTCATTTACCTTCGACTCAGTTTTTAGTCGCGTTCCCGTATTACCCCTATTATTGCCGACCGATTACTTAGTTGTGAAATAGATAATCGCGCGGAGGCACTTCAGTGGGAACTTTCAAATTAAAGTGGGTTTTCTGTTGATAATTGGAAATTTCTTACAATCTAGATCCGAGCCCCGAACATCAAACCGAATCTGTTGTCTGTCGAAGCGTCTTAGGCCATAGCCCCAATATTGAAGTATTAAATTACTAAGATGAAAAAAACCAAGCAATTCACACTATTTCCAAATCAAACACAAAAAAATTATTCGGCGGCGCTTTACTTTATAAAAAAAGAAAAGCGAAAAGACCGCTGTCTAGATGCGATTCTATTCACCTAGTACTTCGTAGTGAATGGGCGATGGGTAGTGATAGCTTCTTAGCAAAACGTAATCACCACGTAATAAAACAAATACTTGTGCGATTTAGCAAGAAGTTTGGTGTTAGAATTTATCAACAAGCTATAAACTCAAACCATGTGCATTTAGTTTTAAGAATCACAAATAGAACGCTGTATGCGGGGTTTATTAAAGCCGTATCAGGTCAGATCGCAAGCCATACAGTGCGGCAGCAAAGCTTTAGGGTGTTTGCGCTTGCGCGTCTGCAGAAAGCTGCGGGCGATGGGTCAAAAACTTTGCAGCAGTCACAAGCCGGCGGCGGTACTGCTGGAATAAGTACTGCTGGTTTAAGTAACGAAATGGCTAAGCACCAAAAGCCAGAAGGGTTCTGGCAGTTTCGGCCATTTTCTAGGATTATCAGCTGGGGTAGGGATTTTAAATCCTGCATTAGTTACTTAAAGCAAAACACCTTAGAAGCATTTGATTTTATGAACTATAAACTTAGAAGGAACTACTACTCGGCGTGGATAAAATCTGCGGCACGTGTTTTTGAAACAGGATAATGAGACTAAATGACATAACTGATGTAAGCGCCTTATAATCCCATCTATTTAAAAAATCTAAACACGCTAAAATGATTGCAACTTTATCAAAAAAAAGGATGCCATCATGACTAACCCAAATACGTATCGAAACTTAAATGAAGCCGTTCAAGCATGGAAGCAAAGTGGACTGACGCAAATTCAGTTCTGCAAACAAAATAATTTCCCTTTTGGACGCCTTAAGAACTACAAGCGGGATTTAGTTGCAAAGCCTAAACTAAAAAATAAATTTATCCGCGTCGTAAAGCAAATAAGTTATCCACAGCCGACATCATTAAAACTGACTTTTCCACAGGGCGCAGTTCTTGATTTTTCGATTTCGCAATTAAAAGAAGTCTTACAGGCTGTTCAAGGGGCTTCACTATGATTAAGCCAGAACACATCGATGATATTTTAATTTATACTGGCCAGGTTGATTTCAGAAAAAGCATTGATGGGCTATCTAGCCTTGTTCAAGACGAATTAAATGAAAACCCATTTTCAAAAACGTTGTTTCTATTTTTCAGTCGTAATCGTCGTAAAGTAAAAATACTATACTGGGATCAAAGTGGCTTTGCGTTGTGGTACAAGCGCTTAGAGAAGAATAAATTTCACCTTCCGCGATCTAAAGATTTAAAAACTTTGATCATCAACGATACACAGCTAAAGATGCTGCTAGTTGGTTACGACATCTGGAAAATGAAACCCCATGAAACGCTTTGTTATGAACAAGTTTGTTAAAGACAAAGTTAGAATTATTTGATTAAGTCAGTTTATGACGATGAAGGATCTTCTGTTAGAATATGAAAAAGCAAAGGAAGATCTTTCGAATAAAGAAAATCGGTTGACCGAACAAGAATTAAAAATCCAATTTTTGAACGATACGGTATTGAAATATCTCGTGAGACCATGGCTAGATGGATGATTCGGTTAGCAGCGGGGCTTCGCCCGCTGTATAATATGCTACAAGATGAAATTTTAGCTAGTGATTACGTTCATACTGATGAAGCTACTGTTCAGGTTTTAAAAGAAAAGGATCGTAAAGCGGAGTCGAAATCTTACATGTGGGTCAGGGCCAGAAGTTACGATAACCCCATAATATTATTTCATTACGCGCCGTCTAGAGCTGGTGAAGTGGTGAAAGAAATTTTATTGGATTTTAAAGGTGCTTTACAGGTAGATGGTTATGCTGGTTACAATCGATTTTGTATTTCTGAATATGTTAAACGCAGTCCAATCCAAGTTAGCTTTGCAAATGCTAAAGTTAATTCAAAAGTTATATAACGTCGAAACAAAGATTAAAGATTATTCGCTAGATGAAAAAGTAAAAGCGCGCGCAATGTTATCGAAACCTATTTTAAAAAGTATAAAAGAATTTGCTGATGAAAGGGTATTGAAAGTACCGCCAGGTTCTACGATTGGAAAAGCATTTAATTATTTGTTATCAGAATGGTCGACGCTAGAGATTTATTTAGAAAACGGAAAATATCGTATGGATAATAATTTTATCGAAAACTCGATCAGACCATTTGCAGTAGGAAGAAAAAACTGGCTATTTAGTGATTCAGTTGAAGGCGCTGATTCCAGTGCAATTATTTATAGTCTAATAGAAACAGCAAAAGCGAATAACAAAGAGCCATATCACTACTTAAAATCAATTATTGACCAACTAGCAACCGCACAGTCTCTAGAAGATTTTGAAAAATTACTACCGTTTTAACCGTGGGATTATGAAGCGCTTACTTTCAAAGAGATCTTCGCTCCGATCTCGGCCCATTAAGTCTAGTATTTCACTTTCGACACTTCAGTTAGGCTAGGCGAAACTTCCCCATTTCATGAGACAATCTGACTCACAAAATTGAAAAACACCGAGAGCATCGTTTATTGGGCACCTTGGCCTTGGTCTGTCTCTTGCACATTTGACTTGCGGTTATTGGAACTACAGCCATGAGGACAGTACATGATAGCGAGTCAGTTGTCGGATAATTATCTATTTGATGCGAGTCCGCAGCCGATGTGGGTCGTCAACCCAATGACTCTTCGCTTTCTTAAAATTAACCGTGCCGCAATAAAACAGCATGGATATTCCGCTGACGAGTTTCTTTCGCTTTCTCTCAGAGATATTTGCTCACCCTGTGAATTTAGCGAGAAGGCCATTGTCATAGACGAATTCCTATCAGCCGATCCTCTTCACCCAAAATGTATAACCACAATTCGGTTACCGCACAGTCGTGTGGTCGATGTTGAGATCACGACCACTAAGATTAACTTTGAAGGCAGTGCTGCAAATCTTTGCCTTGTTTTGGATATTACGGAGAAAAAAAAGAGCGAAGAGTATCTGAACCTTTTAAGTAAAACAGGTGTAGTCCTTACGGAGTCGCTGGATATTGAGACCATTATTAAGGCGGCGGCCGTTCTGGTGCTTGAGTCTCTTGCCGACATTTGTGTCGTTGATTTGTACGAAGTGCAGAGAGAATCGGAGCGGGTTTTCAAACGCATGCTCAGCATTCATAGAGATTTGTCCAAAGACAAAATCGCGAGGGAGTTAAAGAGATTTCCGCCGAAAGCGCGATCAGGAGACTTGGTTTACGAAAGCGTTCTTTCGCGAAAGTCGCATTTTTTTAAGAGTCTCACAGCGTCCGTTGGTTCCGAGCCATTTAGTGATCCTGAATATCTTAAATTACTTAAAAGCTTGGAGTGTCACTCGGCGATCGTGGTCCCCTTAGAAAGTCATGAGAGTGTATTTGGCGTAATATCTTTGATCCGCACTGGTTCGCGTCCCGAATTTTGTGACTTGGATTTGGATTTTGTTGATGAATTTTCGAGACGAGTTGTGATCGCAATTGAAAACGCCCGCCTCTACCAACAGGCTAAAGATGCGAACCTTGCGAAAACTCAATTCATTGCCAATATCAGCCATGAAATTCGAACTCCCTTAGGAGCGATCATTGGCTTTACCGATATTCTACTCAGTGGTTCTCTGAACAGGTCTGAGCGACGTCGCTATTTGGAAGTTATTCAACGGAACGGCCGTCAGCTTAATGAGGTTATCTCTGAACTATTAGATCTTGGTAAAATTGAGGCTGGAAAACTGCCGATGGCGCTGACCGCGCCCGCCGACGCCAAGCCGGGCCAGACCATTACCCTCCGAGCCGCCGCCGCCTTTCTGGTGTGCGCCGATGTGTGCATTCCCGAAG
>JANPNP010000460.1:0-2626 GCA_031427535.1 Bdellovibrionales bacterium
ACCAAAAGTATCCAGCTTCGGGATGCAAGCATGCCCGGTGAAATATTCGTGTTGAGCCCTAATCTGAAATATGGTGCATCGACACTCTACGACCCTAAGCGGCCGGGCGATCCATCTGTCCAATGCGATTTTTTCGCCGAGATAATGCGGATGTCTTTAATGTCCTTCATGAACAAAGTTAAGTTTTTAAAGTCGCGCCAGAAACTATAAATTTCAGCTTGCGTTTGTCCGATGGTGACTGCAAATTTGCTGGTGTCATCATCATGCATGTAACCACGTTTATTTCGCTTTAAGGGGTCTTGCCTAAGATCTTGATCGATCTTAAATTTTTCGGTCAGTATTGCCATTTAGCACTCCTAGATTAAGGGTTTACGTAAACCGATAAAGCAAAAGGCATTCCGTAAAATAAAAAGCCTAACAGTTCCATTTTTTACGCAGAACCAACCAATCATGAGGCTTAAGTTCAGAAATCAAAATGTTTCGGGTATTTTTTCCTTTTAGTTAGACGAATATTAATGCTTCTGCTTAAACTGAAATCATGGAAATAAAAGTAGAACTTATTCCGGCATTTGAAACCAATTATATATTTCTACTGACAACGACGCAGTCGAAGCAAGCAGTCATCGTTGATCCTGGTGAATCAGCGGCTTGTATTCAAGAACTGCAAAAACAAAACTTAGATCTTATAGCTATTTTGATCACGCACCATCACGCAGATCACATTGACGGAATCGAAGGACTAAAACACGCGTACCCCCGTGCCAAAGTATTTGCACCACTTAAGAATAAAGATCATATTCCTGCCGTAGATTTTTATCTTAAAGACGCGCAAGCCGTAGCCTTAGATAATTTTGGTAAGTTTAAGGTGCTTGAATTACCTGGACATACCTTAGGACACATTGGCTATTATCACGAACAACAAAACCTACTTTTTTCCGGTGATGTTCTTTTTGGGTAGGGATGCGGTCGCTTGTTTGAAGGAACGCCGCAAATAAAATATCAAACACTGCAAATTTTAAAAAATTTACCGCCGCAGACAGAAATTTTCTGTGCCCATGAATACACCGAAACCAATGCCAATTTTGTCGACGAGCTTGTGCGCCAAAAGAAAATACCCCAGGCGTTTGATGCAGGCCGTTTTGCCACCTATAAAAGCGAATTGCTGCTGAAGCGAAAACAAAAGCTACCCACGGTGCCATTAAAGCTAAATCACGAGTTAAGCTTTAATCCGTTTTTGCTCAGTAGCACTGTCGACGAATTTACAGATTTGCGCGCCCTTAGAAACCATTTCTAACGCCACATGTTTTTTACTGCGTTTTTTACTGTGTTTTTTAAAGTGACTCCTACCGTAAAAGCAAACTACTATTTGCAGCATGATAAAAACTAAAGCCTATGCTGCAAATTCAAAGGACTCTGATCTAAAACCTTTTTCATTCGAACGTCGTGAACCTAAGGCCGATGACGTTGTCATTGAAATTAGCCACTGCGGAATTTGTCATTCCGACATTCATACAGCAAGATCTGAATGGGGACCCACACAATACCCGTGTGTACCGGGCCATGAAATTGTCGGTCACGTCATTCAAGTGGGAAAAAAAGCAAAAAAGTTTAAAGTCGGGGACACGGCAGGAGTTGGTTGCTTCGTAGATTCGTGCGGTAAGTGCACCAATTGTAAAGCCAACGAAGAGCAATTTTGTCAGAAAAAAACCGTCTTCACATACAACAGCACCGAGCTTGATGGAAAAACGCCAACGTATGGTGGGTATTCGTCACATATTACTGTAAAAGAAAAATACGTTTTAAAAATAAATAAATCAATGCCGCTGGATCGCACGGCCCCGCTACTGTGTGCGGGTATCACAACGTATTCACCGCTAAAACGTTACAACGTAAAAAAAGGCACCAAAGTTGGTGTCGTGGGTTTAGGTGGACTAGGTCACATGGCTGTGAAAATTGCCAAAGCCATGGGTGCCGAAGTTACGGTGTTTAGTACGTCGGAACAAAAACGATCAGACGCAAAACGTTTAGGTGCAAAGCATTTTCTATTATCAAAAGATCCGAAAACATTTGAACTGCGTGCAGGCTACTTTGATTTAATTATTGATACCGTATCCGCAGACCATGACTTAAACGTTTATTTAGGCTGTCTAAAAAACGATGCGACCATGGTTTTACTGGGTGTGCCGCCAACGCCAAGCCAAGTTGGCGCCTTTTCGTTAATTGGCGGTCGTAAGCGGTTAACAGGTTCGCTTATTGGCGGCATAAAAGAAACCCAAGAGATGTTAAATTTCTGCGCCAAGAAAAAAGTTTTTTCAGATATTGAAATGATTTCTGCCGAACAAATTAATGACGCTTATGAAAAAACCATCAAGGGCCAAGTCAAATACCGCTTCGTGGTAGACGCAAAAACGTTTTGAAAGTGAAAACCTAAATGACACCAGACGAACGTTTAATACATATTGAAACCAAAATTGCATTTCAAGATAAAGTGATCGACGAGCTGAACGCCGTGGTCTACTCCCAACAATTAAAGGTGGACGAACTTGAAAAAAAGGTAGCTGATCTACAAAAAAAAATTGCGGATGACATTAATGCGGCCCATATTCCACCGCCGCATTACTAATTA
>JANPNP010000461.1:0-5148 GCA_031427535.1 Bdellovibrionales bacterium
CCTGAGCAGGAACAAGCACCAGTTGCTTCAAATGAAGAAGTTAAAGAACAGCCAGAGCGCACTCCAAGTGACGCCGGAAGTGATGCAGAGCCAATAGCTGCAGAGCCTGCAGCTGCAGAGCCAAAAGAAGTTATCGCCGCAGACGATAACAGTAGTGATGACGATGACAGTAGTGATGACGATGACGATTCGAAAGCAGTCGCTGCTTGCGTACAGAAAAAATTTCGCAACTCATTAACAGGGTCGGTATTCAAAGATTTGCACGGCAAATTTGAAATTGTGTCTAACCAGATTGATGAAATATCTAACACTCACGGGAAGCTTTTAGTCCGATCTACTTCGAGCCAGTCTTTGGTTAGTAAGATTGATGGCCATCATGGTAAACTGATTTTATGTAATATGAACGTAGACCTAATCCAAAACGGTCATGGCAAGGTTGTCTTAGTAAATTCTCATGTAAAAGAAATTATAAATCATAAAGGTAAGGTTAAAAGCATCAATAGCACGATTGAAAAGTTCTCGGGCAGGCTGAAAGTCGTGGCATTTTAGTCTTTGAAAAATTTGTAAGGCTATTGCATGATAGCCTTATGAAGTTGTTTAAAGCCTTACTACTAATAAGTGTTTTCGTAACTATAGGGATTACTACAAATTCCGCTTTTGCACAGGACGCCGAGGAAGACAGTGAAATTCGTGGCGTCGAAGCTGAATTAGAAAAAAACATTCCTGTTCGTGTGAACCCCGAAATTACCCCAACCGTAAGTATCGGTAAGAAAAAAGATGCCTTGGATGTTGAAGTCAGTAAAGATCCTGAAGGCAAATCTCAAATCGTAGTTATTCAAAAAAATTATATGCCTAAAACGGGCCGCTTCAATATAGCAGGTGGCCTAACCCTTTTTCCATCAGATGTTTTTTTTAAAACCTTCGGCGCGCAACTGCGTGTTGGCTACCACATGAATGAAAAATGGGGTGCCGAGCTAAGCGGTATTTTACTGACGTCATCTAAAAGCACCGAGCTTAAAGATTTAGAAGATAAGCAAAGTGTCACTGCAAGTAATCTAGCAACACTTAAAAGTTACGTTGGCGCTAATATTTACTTTAGTAACATGTACGGTAAGTATGCCATGAGTGATCGAAAGATCTTTCCATTTGAAATCTATCAAACTTTGGGCGTGGGAACTGTTACAACTGATAAATCTTCTAGTCCAGCGTTTAGCGCTGGGGTGGGACAGTTGCTTTCTTTATCACGTAATGAAGCCGTGCGGGTTGATTTAAGTCTTCTATTTTATAGCACTGAAACAGTAACTAAGGACAAGCAGCAAGCCACATCCTTATTAATCACAATAGCGTACGATGGTCTTTTTCCATCAGTAGGTAAAAGATGGTAAATCGCATGACGTTTTTAAATCTTTTCGTAATCTTATCTTTACTTGTAGCAAGTTCGCATTCATTTGCTGCTGCCGATCCACTGCGCGCCGAGGGGTTGAACGCGTTTAAAGCAAAGGCCTATCCAAAAGCTGTCACCAGTTTTTATAAATGGTCACGTCAGGCAAAAGTACTTAGCGAGCGTCAAGAAGCTAAATTTTATTTAGGTATGGCACTAGCTAAACTAGACATTTTGCAAGTTGGAACGTTTCCATTAGTTGATGTTGTTAGGTCCGGTCAGGGTAAATTTCGTAAAAGTGCCCTGAACCAGTTGGCAATTTTTGCCAACCAGTTGGACGAAAAAGCTTTGCTAAAATTTACGTTGGAAAAACTGGGGCCAGATGAATTAACAGAATTATCCAAGTCGGCATTTTATTTAAACATGTCGGAAATTTCACACGACGAAGGCCAGCCCGAGAAAGCTTTCATCTGGGCACAAAAAAGTTTTGAAGCTAGCCCTAAGAATGATGAAGCTTTATATCAAATGGGCTACTTGTCCTTGGAAAAAAGAAAATACTCTGACGCTTTAGCTTATTTTTCGCAGCTGCTTGAAAAATACAAAGACAAAAGCCCTTCTGATAAACGCCGCGGGATTATGACGATGAACGTTGCCAGGGTTTATTATCAAATGAAAGATTGGGCCCGCGCTGCAGAATACTACCGACAGGTATCTAAGGATCACCCCGATTATCGAACCGCAATGCAAGAGCTTTCATGGGCCTTACTTCGCGGAGCACAACTGCGAAGCGCCCTTTCACCAATTCAGTCATTACTGACCCCGTTTTATTCGCAGTTTTTTGATCCCGAAACTTTTGTTTTATCAAGCAGCATTTATGTTTTTTCGTGCCAGTATGATGATGCACTTTCGAATGCGAATGCATTTGAAAAGAATTATTTGCCAATTATAGACCAGTTGGACAATTGGCTAAAGGGCCAACGTTCGATTGACGATTTTTATTCCGAGTTAGTAACAGCGCAAAAATCTTTAGAGTTTTTAAATAGAACTGGACGCATTGAAAGTCAGGGTCAGCTGCCATTTTTCGTTATGCGCACTATTATGACCGAGCCCGATATTCAGGCCGGAATAAAATATTTAAAACGCCTCGACATGGAATCTGCGAAAATGACTCAGAATTTTACAGATAGCCCATTCTTGCAGTATGGTCGAAAAATAATAAAAGGTCGAACGCTGGCAACTAAGCGGGCTTTAGCAAAAGCTGTTGAATCGTACGTAAAAACATATTTGGGACGGACTATTGCTTTGGCGGATCAAATTGGTTTTATTAAGTACGAGGCATTAAATGGCCAGCGTTTGCAAATTAAAGATAAGTTAATGGTTGGCGCTGAATTAAGTCTTGAAAATGATGTGTCCCGAGAATACTACGCGCAAAACGGTTATCGCTACTGGCCATTCGACGGCGAGTTTTGGCGAGACGAGATAGGAAGTTTCCAATATGTTGGAATCAATCGTTGTCAGAAATAATTTAAAATTGTTTTTAGTGGGCCTTCTTATTTTACCGTGCTTGGCATTTGCCAAAGACACCCCATGAAAAACAGCAGTTCCGGCTGCAGATAAGAAAAAGATTTTTATTCAGTTCGATAACGAACTTGTCGATGGCCAGCGTGAAAACCCAGGCGTTGATTATTTATTTAATAGAAAAGAAGCAAACTATAAAAAAATGATGAAACTTCGTGAAAATTTTCTGACCGAAGTTAAAAAAGGGAAACGAGACTTCAGTGGCTCTAAATAAATTTATCTTAGGTTTTGCATTACTAATTTCATTTTCTGCAGCAGCTGTAGAAATTAGCTTTCCAATCGAAGAGCTTCCCAACGAGGCCTTTCCCCCGCGGTTGGATTCTCCGCAAGCAGTTGTGACAAAAATAATTAATTTCAAAAACCACTTTGAGCCCGAATTATCATATGGATGGTTGTTAGACGAACCCTTTTACCAAAGTCGGTATTTGGCAGCAGGGTTAACGTATTCGTGGAACGAATTCGACAGCGTTACTTTACGTTTTATGAACTGGAGCAAAGGCTTATCAGACTATGCAAATCAATTTGGTAGCACGGCCGCCAAGTTGCAATTTGCCAGAGCCAGCGGCCCTGAAATTGGTTACACATTGGCTTACAATTACCGTTTACTTTACGGCAAAGTCAGCTTTTCCAAAGAATTTGTGCGGCCTGCAACTTTAGCAGTTACGTACGAAGCTGGAATGATCAAGTATGGATCTAAAAATCTTCCATTAGCAGGTATTGGAATTTTGAATTCACTTTATTTTTCCAAAAACTGGAGCATAGATATTGGACTGCGTTTGTTATTACGCATGGCTTTAGACCCCTTATCCGCGGATCTTCGGGGGGCATCGCCTGTGCCGCCAGAATCAAGCTTTAGCAGTAAAATGCGTATCAGCACCAGTTTAGATGTCGGCGTACAATACTTATTCTAGTTATCCTGATTTTGTTCGATAAGCTCTTTGATCATCGCAAGTTCCGCTGTCAGGGGCTCGCGCTCGTACTGAATTTTAAATTCAGCTAGGATAAGCTCTAAGTTTTTTTGCTTTCGAATTGCAGCATAATCGGTATTAGCAATTTTCTTCGAATTTTCAAATGAGGGACTTAGTAACTTTAGCGCAGCGACTTGTCCCTGCGTGTAAACCTCATGCATATCACCAATAAGCTGGCCAGCGGCCACAGTCATGGTTCCAGCAATAATCCAATTGTACGCTGTAGAAAAAGTATTGAACGCATATTTTCCGCGCGTGGAATTGATGTAAGGGGCTAGCAACGTCTTATTATTTTCGTAGCCGTCAATGGCAACTTTTTCAACGATTGAGTAGGGAATTACGGCTCCAGTTAGTTTAGGCATATAAGCTAAAGCGTAGCTCCAGCGTAAATAAATATCTTTGAAGGGGATCATGATAGTTTGCAAAATTTTTTTCGTCTGACTTGGGCTCAGAACTTTTTCGTCGTGAAAAAGAAATCGTGCTAGTCCCTGCGCAAGTAAAGAATGTTGCGCCTGTCGGTAAGCGACTTTGTCAGCAAAGCTCATGGTAATAGTGACGCTTTCGTCATTTAAAAATGTTAGCCTTTCCAGTTTGCTAGCAACTTTTTCAACTGCATAGGCATGGGCTTTTAGGTCATCATTTGCATTAAGAAATTGATCGTGCTGATAAATCGATTTTAAAATTCGCCGTAATTTAAAAGCGCGGTATCGGGCTTGGGTGCGGATTTTAAAACTAGCTTCAGATTTGGTTGGGGATAGGACATCCAGTAAGCTATCGTTAAATAAAAAATTATTGTACTTCGTATTTAGGTGATCCAATGCTTCCGCATAAAAAAACGCTGATTTTTTTGTAGCCGTAAGTTCATGTTTAGCGAAGATATCAAAGCAGCGAAGCCCCTGAGCCTCGCTGTTAAACAAAATTAGAATCGTTGTGATAAATAACGATAAACGAAGCATGCTATTTCTTTTTAGCGTTAATCTGCATTTGTAATTTGCGTGAAGCGATGTCTAAATTGTTTAACGTTGACGAAATCATTTCCTGCGATTTTGTAGAATCTAGCCCTAGCGTTATACCGATTAGATCTGGCAAACCAGCTACGGCACCAGATCCGTCTTTCCTTCTGGCCGAGAAAATAGGCGAGGGCCGCTTGAACCGTGAAAACAGCTGCCACGGCATAGATCCAACGGCGTCTATGCCAGCGCACGGGCTCCAGCGCAGCGG
>JANPNP010000462.1:0-1655 GCA_031427535.1 Bdellovibrionales bacterium
CTACGTAAAGGTATTTGGCGTGGCCTATCAGATCACTTGCCAATTCTTACCGAGCTAACCCCAGCAAGTATTTGATTATGAACTTAGCGCAAATCATTGCACGAATTCCAAAGCCAGCCCTTGTTTTCGGTGTGCTTGCAATTGCGCTAACGGTGATTGTCTTTCAGAATCCACTTCGCGACGAGTGTGAAATAAAAACTGAAATCTTTTTAAAATCCATGCGTGGAATTGCTGCTTCAGGAAAAATAAAAACTAAAATACAGTTTGCGCAACTAGGATTCTGGCGAGATCGCTGTCGTGATGGTAACAGCGCGGGCGCGTGCGAGGATTACTTTACTGGCTTGAAAAAAATGAGTCTTGCATTAAAAACATTTCCCACAAAATGTTTCGCCAAATTTACCGAAGACGAGAACAATGCGTGGTTTGTGAATTCAATCATGCAGGCACTTAGAACGTATTCGATGGTGGCGTGGGCTGAAAAGCCGCCCATCGGACCTGGTGAGCGGTTGGGCTGGTTGACTGAGCAGGAGTTAACCACATTTTGTTCTTTGAAAAAAACATATATTGAAGCAGCAGGCGAAGAAAAGTTCGCAGGTTTGCGGCAAAGTATTTACGAACAGTACCCCGACGCGTGGCCAGATACTGTCCCCGAGGATTCACGGTTACCGGAAAACCGTCCGCTGGCTTTAAAAACAGCAGCGAACCCTCGGGGCACTTTAAATAAAAACGAAGTTTTTGAGCGCAGTCTTTTTTCGATACGTTGCGACTTGTACCAGTAATTAAATGCCAGCCAGCTGAATATTTTTCCAGTAGTCTTTTGAACCATTTTTCTGCGTAAGTCCCAAAAAATAAAAAGATGATTCAATTTTATTTTCGATTTTTATTTGTTCCTCTGTGCTTCGGATCAGGCGCCAGTCTGCTGGTTTTAGTCCAAAATCGGATAGTTGCGAACTGAGTTCCTTCATAGATAATTCTGTGTCGATTATTAATTTCATTTTTCCCCCTTAGGTGTTTGCGATCACAGGTAGGAAATGCAACACAAGAACCGCCTTTTCTTTGCATTAAATGAATTTTGTTGCATTAGAGTTATTAAAATCTAAACTTTTGGAATCAAGTCTTGGGACTAAGAATTTAGATGAAAGGGACTATGAAAAATTTTTCCTATATCAAAAAAGTCGCGCTATTGATTCTGTGGGTTCCCGTAGTCGTTTTCATTTTTCGCTTTATAAGCGATCGGCACGTAGCGGCTTTAATCGCCGGTATTGGTTTTATCCTACTTCCTACCGCAGTATTGTTTCATGAAATTTGGGGCAACTGTCGAAGAGCACGAGTCACTATATTATCGTGCGTTCAGTTTTTGATTTTGTTTGCGTGGCCCATTTTTTTACTGCGCGTATTTAACTGGGAGACTGAGTTCAACGATATTTTGTTTTTGGGTGTGTCACCCGCAATATTGCATCAATACTCGAGCTGGAGTTATTTTTTGATGGTCCTTGCGGTTGCTTTTCAGGCTTTTATGAACTGGAGAAGTGAAAAACGCCAGCCTTAAGGCCAGCGTTATTAAAATTGCGAAGTCTTGTCTAGACTATGCTTCGAATGGAACTGGGCTAATAAGCTCAGCGCGGTGGAATACATCGTAAGCGTCAGTACCAGAA
>JANPNP010000463.1:0-3612 GCA_031427535.1 Bdellovibrionales bacterium
GATATGGACAACAGATGCACTACATTGCGACTCATTGATTTGTCACACAGTCAACGTACGGGAGTACCAACGGACAGGTTACTTGCAGTCCTTATGTGGACGTCAGCTGCCCCGCGGGAACGTATGCCAAAGGTATCAAAAGCGATGGGACAGCTATGTGCTTTCCGATGGCTGGCGCTTGCCCGATGACTTCGGGGGGCGTGCTGGAGGCGCCTTCTGGCTTCGCTGATGGTGCTCCAATTAGTGGTGATGGTGGCGGCGGTGATTGCGGCGATGGTGGCGGTGATTGCAACTAACTGGCTTACACGCAATGACAAATAAAATAGAAAATGGTTGGGAGCGATTTTTTGTTTTTGTATCACTTTGTGTTTTTGTTTTTGATTACAATAAAAATTCATTTGCGGCAAATATTTTTCAAAGGTGTTGGCCCCATTGGCAAAGTTGTCGCAGCCTTCCGCTGCCAACAGATTTTCCAAATTCTTATGCTTACACCACGCTATTCGCAGGCGTTTTAGTAATTCTATGCTTCAGTTTTTGGGCTGTAGTTTCTAACAAAAAAAATTTTTACCTGGGTGGACTTTGGGCACTGACGCTATTTAAGTTATTTTTCTTCTTTATTTGGCGTTTTCAGGACGAACACAATTTTGTAATGTTTCATCTGCTGCCAACGTTAGCGTTTTTAATAAATAAGGATAATCGAATTTTTGCGGCCCAAGTGATTTGGGGCATTAGTTATTTTTTAGCTGGAATAGTAAAAATAAGTGACGGCTGGATAGTTGGTACTTATTTTTCAAACCTTGAGCTTGGGTTACCATTTGTTCCACTAGCTTTGGTGCCGCTGGCCACAAATTTTATGTTCTTTGCGGAAACACTTATGGGTTGGACCTTGCTCAGTCGCAAGTGGGGTAGATCAACATTTTGGTTTTGGACTTTCTTTCACATCTATTCGGCAATTTTAGTTGGATTTTATTATCCGATCCGGTGCCTAGCCATGTTGTGGGTTCTGTTTTTGCCACACTTAAAACCAGATTTTAAATTAGAAAATGCAGCACCACGAAAACTTAATTTAGGTACGATCTTACTTATTTCATTTCTAGTTTTGTTACACATGGTGCCGTTTGGCTACGACGAAGAACCACGATGGACATTGCGTTTTCAGGGTTATGGGTTCCACATGTTTGATGCGAATTATCAATGCGTGACCAAAATGAATTATACTCAAGATTCAAAAATAAAAAACTTTAAAAGTGAAGTGAGTAAATCCCGGTTTCGGTGTAGCCCCGCCTTGGCACTAGAAGATGCAAAAAATTTATGTGAATCAACAAAAAATGCAGTTAGTCTTTCTATTATTAAATCTGTAAATGGTTCGCCTTTTTACAAAATTGTCGATTTAAAAGATGCCTGCAACGTAAAATTTAGTCTTTTTGGCACGAACGATTGGATTAATAATTATCCAGTCCGCGTTGAGGGTTACCCAACGCCAAATGCAGTTGCTGGTGTAAAAAAATTAGCTATTAATGCAAGTATTATTTCAGATCGGCCATCATTAAAGTTAAGTCCACTGCAAAACGTGTTAACCGAATACCTAAAAATGATTCAAGCTTTTTATTTTCTATTTTGGATTTTTGTAATAATATACATGACAAAAAAATACTACAATTCAGTAAAAAAACTAGAATAAATTCAGCATTAGTAACCTAAGCTTAAAAAGGTTAATACTCTGTCAAACCTAACTGGTTCTACTAGTTTATCATCAGAGGTGAACATTAGGTTTTTGAAGAAATAGGATCTGTGTAGCGCTTCATAAAAACCATTTTTAAGAATTCGCAAAGAATTTGTTTTAGTCAGCGGAAGTTTAGTAGTTAAATAATCAATAAATGGGTCTTCATCGCCCAATCCAATAAGTAAGATTGGCTTTTCTTTAGAAAGCGCAGCAATTTTTTCAATGTGCTGGTCGATAGATCGCAGGGACAAAAGTTTATTTTCATTGAAATTAACGTTATAATCAACCAAGAGAAAGTAGGAATTACTTGCGTAGTTTCTATAATTTACATGATACGAATTATTTACTGATAGCGACTTAGTCATTTTTTCTGTTCGTACATCAACTATAAAATAAGTTTGAGCTTTGCGGTAAAAATTTCGAAATGATATCAAACGATTTTTGACATGTGATTTTACAATATTGGGTGTTTTTCTGACTATAATATTAATTTTTTTTTTATGTTTCAAATAGAATAAAGCGCTTAAATTGTGAACGGATAGGTCAAACTTTGAATCCGTGTAAATAGCCTGTAAATCAGAAGGTAAAAGGTGTTCATACTGCTTCAGCCTACTATCAGAAGGCGAAAGGTACCTATTTTTTATGATGGTTTCATTTTTAAGTTTTTCCGACGCGTTTAAAAATTTTCCAATCGGCAAAACAGGTTCAACTCGTAAACTACCGTACAAATTTTCAACTGTATTTGTGTAGTGAAATGCAAAATTACTTTCCAGTGGTTTTTCAATTAAAAACTGAACCATGCCAGCTTTCTCGTTAAAGGCATAGTAGACGTCTTTAAACTGCTCTTTTTGTGACTGAAAAATATTTTTAGCTTGAACTGGCGTAAGCACAGCTGCATTTTTGATCGTTAATGATATCTTCATGTAGTAGCGATAAGGAACGCGGCTGCTTAGGTCAAATTCAACTACCCAGAATGACCAATTACCATCTTTTAAACACGAAGCATATTGCTTAGGTAATACAATATGGTTCTTTCTTTCCCTAGTTATCTGCAGCGCCAGCTGCCTTGGTAAAAAGTAAATTTTTTCATTGGCACGCGCACAAAAAATTTCATCGTCTGTATTAATTTCTGTTTTTACCATTCCCTTAAAAGTTGCTAGATCGGGTTTCTTTTCAGGTATAACGGCGGTTTTTTCTTGTTTTATCTCGGGCAGACTTTCTGCAGGTTTAACTTTCTCAGCAACACGTACAGGTGCTGGAACTTTGGGTTTTTTTTGCATGAACAAATACCCAATTACAATTAACACTATCAGTCCAGCCCATATTGCTTTGTCGGTAATTTTCATACTAAGGGATATCTCTGGTAGGTTCTGCTTCAAATCTTTTCAATGCAGCGTTTGAGCTTTCTTCATTCCAAACGCTATACGTACTGATGACTTCATTTTTATTGTTAACAATAAGTACTGATGGAAACTTAAAAACGGCTAAGGCGCTATTTTCTTCGGCTTTGGCTAAGTAGTGCTTTCGCACTTTGTAGTTACTGGCAGATTCTTTCCAGGCTTTCACGTCATCGTCGGCGCTGATATAAAAAATTTCGGGGTCTAGGTTTTTGTTTTTCGAAACCCAGTACGGCAGAACTTTTTTGCAGTGCGGGCACCACGAAGCCCATAAAAAAACAATTTTTGCTTTTTTTTCTAGCTTTACGCTTTTACCACTAAGATCTGAAATTTTTAAGTCATTTAAGTTCAAATTCGCAGCCAAAGCATTTAGCGATAAAAAGAAAACGACTAGCAGCAGGTTGTACATTCCTTTAGTCTTGCAGAAATTGTAATCATAGCAAAGAGAAATCTATTCTTTACCAGGCAAATAACTGACCGGATCTTGACTTG
>JANPNP010000464.1:0-5907 GCA_031427535.1 Bdellovibrionales bacterium
CTTCGGAAGTTTCAAAATCAGAATCATCGAAGCCAGCATTGATGACAAAAAAAGGTAAAGCAGAGCAAGTTGACAACGCAATTGATGAAGTTGCTGTTAGTGAGGCAGAAGCTGCTCCGGCGAAAGCTGAAAAAGTTAGCAAAGTTAAGCCTATTCGAATTGAAAAGGGTAATCTTGATGACGAAAAAGCAAAATGGAATGAACTGTTTAAAAAATATGGGAAAGATAAAGCTATCCCTTATAAAATGTCGGACACGTTTCCGTCGCTTTCACCAGTGCAGCATAAAGTCTTGGGCTGGGGATTTATTTTAAAGAATGACAATGATCGCATGGAAGTCCTTTTTGAAACAGGAATTCGCATGCTGATTAGCAACTACAAATCTTAAACTGAACTAGATCGTGATTAGGCTGGTTTTTTAGATTGCTTCATCACTATTTAGCTCTTAGTATCGGTCTTCATGGCAAAAGATGATTTAGCACAATTCGAAGGTAAAGTTGTCGACGCGTTAGCGGGCGGGCTTTACAAAGTGGAACTGGAAACAAATAAAATTGTAATCAACGCAAAACTTTGCGGTAAGATGCGACGATTCAATATTCGAATTGTGGTAGGTGACCGGGTTACAGTTGGCGTTTCGCCGTACGATCCAACCCATGGATTAGTTATGTACCGCCACAAATAAGTCGTAAAAATTCTGATGTTTTTATTCAAACACACATTTGAAAATTCAAGAGGTTAGCATGGAACAAGCTTTACAAAGTTTTTTGGCTCGTCATGTTCAAGGGGTTCCGCCTAAATCGGCTGCTGCTGTTTTAGAATTAACGGCAGAAGGCGGAACAGTTCCTTTTATTGCCCGGTATCGAAAAGAAAAAACGGGAAACTTGGACGAAGTGCAAATTCGTGCGGTCATTGAAAGTTTTGAAACGTACCAAGAAGTTGTAAAACGAAAAGCGTTTTTGTTAAAAGAAATTGGCGAGCAAAATAATTTATCACCCGAAATACAAAAGCGAATCGATATTTCTTGGGATTTGACTGAACTTGAAGAAATTTACAAACCATTTAAGAAAAAGAAGAAAACCAAAGCAACGATCGCTAGGGAAGCAGGACTGGAGCCCTTGGCAAATTGGATTTGGGAAAAGGGCCATGGTCAGAATCAAGATGCTGATACGATGGAAATGAAAGCTAAGAACTTTATCAATCCTACTAAAAAAATTGTTACTTATGACGATGCCATTAAGGGGTCGCAGGATATTATTGTTGAAAAGATTGCCAATGACTTGCCTTTACGTGAGTTCGTCGTAAAAAATTATTTTGAACAAGGTAAGGCGGTCGCTAAGGCGGCAAAGGGCTATAAGCCAAATTCAAAATATGAAATGTACGCTAAAGATTATTCTGAACCCGTTAAAAACCTTTTAGAAGAGCGTGCTTCGCACCGCTATATGGCGATGAAGCGTGGTTGGGAAGAAGAAGAATTAACTGTCGACGTGCAGGGTGACGATGAAATGTTATTGAAAGCGTACGAGAAATTTGCAACGACAACTCCGGATAATCCGACTGGTACTTTTTTAAAAGAATCAGCGCGCTTAGGATTAAATGTTTATGTGATTCCGTCGGTGAAAAATGAAGTGCATGCAAAACTGAAAGAAAAATCAGACGAGCATGCGATCAAGGTTTTTACTGAAAACGTAAAACGGGTTTTGTTGGGTTCCCCGTATGGGCCGAAGTGTGTTTTGGGTGTTGATCCGGGCTTACGAACCGGTTGCAAAGTCGCTTTAGTTGATAAAGGTGGAAACTATGTTTCCTACACAGTTATGCACACCCTTGGCGAAGGCGCCGAAAAAAAAGCGACAACTTTAATTGGCGAAGTAACAAAGCAAATTAAAATTGAAGCCATTGCCGTGGGTAATGGAACGGCTGGACGCGAAACCGAAATATTTTTGAAAAAGATTTTAAAAGAATTAGGTAAAGATAAAGAAATTCCGGTGATCATGGTGAATGAATGAATCGGGTGCTTCAGTTTATTCTGCAAGTGAAGTTGCGCGTGCTGAATTTCCTGATTTAGATGTAACTGTAAAAGGCGCCATATCTATAGCTAGGCGATTACAAGATCCGCTTGCTGAACTTGTAAAAATTGATCCGAAATCCATTGGCGTTGGCCAGTATCAGCATGATGTGAATCAGTCGGCTTTAAAAAAAGGCTTGGAAGCTGTTGTAGAAAGCTGCGTGAATAATGTTGGTGTTGATGTGAATACGGCGTCAACTTCACTATTATCGTTTGTATCTGGTATTGGACCTGGCTTAGCTGGCGCGATCGTGGAGCACCGAAAAAAGAATGGTCTTTTTCAGGATCGTTCTGAACTGATGAAAATTCCGCGGTTTTCGACGAAAATTTACGAGCAAGCTGCAGGGTTTTTACGAATTCTAAATGGCAAAGTATTTTTAGATTCAACAGGAATTCACCCCGAGCGTTACAGCGCAGTCCGCGACATGGCCGCTGATATGAGTGCCAACATGAACGAACTTGTTGGCGACGGTGCTAAGAAATTACTTACGGCCAGAACAAAATGGGCCAAGATAGTTGGCGAATACACGTTTGATGACATGATAAAGGAATTAGAAAAACCTGGGCGTGATCCGCGTGATCCGTTTAAGGTTTTTAATTTCAAAGATGATATTTTTGAGGTTAAAGATTTGAAGGAAGGTATGATTTGTCCTGGGATTGTTACCAACGTTACTAATTTTGGTGCATTTGTTGATATCGGCGTTCACCAGGATGGATTGGTTCATATTTCAGAGTTAGCGCATAAATTTGTAGAAGACCCTAGGAAAGTTGTTAACCCTGGCGATCAGGTGACAGTGAAAGTTTTAAAAATTGATTTAGCAAAAAACCAGATTGCACTGTCGATGAAGTTAGAAGCTGCGGCTGAGTACAAACCAGTCCGAGATTTCAAAGAAAATCAAAAGCCGCAATCTAGACCTGAATTTAAGCCACGTAATGATCAACGATCAGATCAGCGCCCGAACTCTAATCAAGGGCGGCCACATGCAAATCAGAACTCAAATCAGGGATCAAGACCACAACAACCCGCGCGTCCTGCAGCATCGCCGTTTAACAACCCATTTGCGGCTTTGTTGAACCAAAGCGGAAATAAAAAATAATTAAAAACATAATAAAAGTTCACGATTAAGATCACTACAAGGAGATCAAAATGGCATTAAAAGTTGGCGGTAAGAAAAAAAATGCAAAGAACAAAAGCGCTCGTCATAAAGCAAAGCGTATCACTAAGAAAAAGCGCATGATCAAAGCGAACAAGAAATAGTTCGTTGAAATTAAAAAATATTTACGTCATTAGGCACGGAGAAACCGATTGGAATAAAGACAGTCGGTTTCAAGGCCAAACTGATGTGCCACTAAATGCAAAAGGACGCGAGCAAGCCATTGCGCTTGGTCCATTGATGCAACAGCTGCAATTAGAGTCTTCGTACTCGAGCAGTCTTTCGCGCGCCTATGAAACTGCTGACATTGCTTTGCAAGAATTAAAACTAACGGTTTTTCGTGATGACCGCTTACGCGAGACAAACATTGGTGCTGCCGAAGGCATGACCTTAGATGAAATCATTGCAAAGTTCGGTACCGAGACCATCACCAAGTGGCGATCATATGATGAACGCCTGCTGGACTTTAAGTTCGCGAATGGCGAAAGCAAGCGGCAGATGATGTTTCGTGTGCGCTCGGTTATGTTGGATATTGCACAGAATTCGAATCGTAAAAATATTGGTGTTTTCGCGCATGGAATGGTGATGCGGGCGATGACATTTGTGTTTGGCTCGGGGATTCCGTGGGATCATCATGCATTTTCCAATGGCTGTGTTCATCACTTTTTATGGAGCGATGATCAGCCTGAGTTTTTAACTTACAAGGGTCGCATTAATTAGCCATGGCATTGGGAACATTCCAATAAAAGTGGGATTTCTATAGATAACCGAAAAAATTACATTCAAGACAAGCTGCTACTTAATAAAAATGAAAAAAACCAGGTCTCCAGATGCCGGACGCATCTAGAGAAGTGATAGTTTGAAAGCAGAGCTTTCAATAGGCCGGATTCCTGTCCGGTGAATGTAAAATCAACTCCATACTCCATGTTACTAATCCCTTAATATTGATCCCACATCCGATTGCCGAACTTCACTCTGAATCCCTCTTCTATCGCAGCATCTTGGGCATCGCCCCAGTCTTGAAGTGCTAACTCACCAAGATGAAAAAATTAAAGCAACTAACGCTATTTCCAAACCAACAAAAGAAGTTCTTCGGCGGAGCCCTACTATACAAAAAAAGAAAATCTAGAAGGCCACTGTCAAAAAAAGATTCCATTCACCTTGTACTTCGTAGTGAGTGGGCGATGGGTAAAGACGGCTTCTTAACTAAGCGTAATCACCAAGCAATTCAGCAGATACTTGTGCGGTTTAGCAAAAAATTTGGGGTTAAGGTTTACCAGCAGGCTATAAACTCTAATCACATTCATTTACTTTTAAGAATCACTAATAGAACGCTGTACACAGCATTTATTAAAGCCGTTTCAGGTCAGATCGCAAGCCACACCATGGGTCAGCAAAGCTTTAGAGTGTTTGCTGATGCACGTAAGAAAATAGCCCCGGGCGATGGGTCCATGGCTTCGGTAAGTTCACAAGCTAATAAAAATGCAGACTCAAATGCAGATGCAGATTCAGTAACTAACACTGCCATTCACCAAACTCCAGAAGGCTTTTGGCAGTTTCGGCCATTTTCTCGAATAACAAACTGGGGTAAAGATTTTAAACAGTGCACAGGGTACTTAAAACAAAACATCTTAGAAGCATTTGGTTTTGTAAACTACAAACCTAGAAAAAACCACTACGCCGCTTGGATCAAACACGCGGCACCCATTTTTAGCAGCAGCTAGTAGAATACTTTTGGCAGCGGCTAACGGATAAAATTGAATAAATGCAAGTAACTCATATATCTCAAATTGATCCATCAGCATTGCCTAACCGTTTGACAGGGCTTACCTTTTTTTGCCATCTTCAAATCTAAAATATTTTTGACCTTATCTAATAGCTTACGTTCTGTATAACCTTGATTGAATTGGCATTTTCTTCGCTAAGTTATTCAGTATGAAAAAATCAGCTGTTAACATTTTTTTAGCTATTACCGTTTGTACATCCCACGCCTATTCATTGACTTTGCTTGAGGCTATTAAAGCTTCCTTACAAGGTAATAAAAAAATGGTAGCAAATACGCTTCGCCTAGAGGCCGCCGAAGAAAATACAAAGGCTGCCAGGTTAAATTGGGTTCCGACGGTTTCGCTAAGTGCGAACAAAGGCGTCATGCAGCGGGATCAGGGTCAAAGTTTAAAAAGTCATGGAACAGGCGTGAGCACGTCCATTTCGTTGTATGATGGTGGTGCGCGCAAACAAAACCTGATTGCAACCGAAAGCGAATTCAAAGCCGCTAATGAAAGATTTAATTCTGTAAGCTATACAGGCGGAAACACCAGAGCGTCGATTGCTGGTGACGTGTTAGCAGCTTACACCACTGTTTTGACTTTGTTAGAAGGAAAGAATCAGATCCAATTTAATGACTCTACTTTAAATCTTTTTTTATTTGCAACAACAGTTGAAACCGAACAAGCTATGATTCAGCAGCAACTGACGGGATTAAAAAAGCAGGCGGTGAATTTAGACTTTCAGTTGCGACGTGCGAAAGAGCAGTTTAAAAATGCGGCTTCGATTGAGCTTCCGCCGTACGATCAATTGCAGTCATTTGATTTAGCAATTGCCTCTTTGGAGATACCTAGCAATGCAGATGAGGCTTTTCGAATCGCATTAGAAAAGAACCCAAGTATTCGTGTTGCTGAGCAAGATGTTATTAC
>JANPNP010000465.1:0-3440 GCA_031427535.1 Bdellovibrionales bacterium
GACTGTTCTTGCTGGTGGTAACGTTGGTATAGGCACGACAGCTCCTGGAGCAAAATTAGAAGTAGCTGGACAAGTGAAAATCACCAGCGGCGTTCCAGGTACAGGGAAAGTATTAACGAGTGATGCTGTTGGCTTAGCAACTTGGGAAACTCCATTAGCAGCTATTTCTTCATTAAATGCATTAACAGCCGCTTCGCAAACTTTTGCAACGGGTGCTACAGGAACTGCTCCCGCTTTTGCTTCCGCAGTTAGCACGCACACATTAAATATTCCTCTTGCTTCAGGCGTTGGCGTGACTTCAGGTACAATTTCAAAAACTGATTACGATAAGTTTAATAACGGAACAACGATCTCTGGAACTTCAGGTGGAATTCCTTATTACAACTCAACCACAACTCAAGCTTCTTCTGGATTACTCACTGCTAACGGAGTACTTTTAGGCGGCGGCGCTGGTGCGGCTCCAACTTCAACTGCTGCTGGTGCTGCGAATATGGTCTTAAGAATTCCGGCTGGTGGCGGCGCGCCTGTTTTTGGAACGATTGATTTAGCGACTGCAGTCACAGGAGTTTTACCGATTGCAAATGGTGGAACTAATTCTGCCGCTGCTTTAACTGGCAGTAAGGTGATGGTATCATCTGGCACCGCAATTATTGAAGGCATGGCTTCTGCAACTGCAAAAACAGCGAATACATATGTTTTGCGTGATGGGACTGGTGGCATCACAGGAGCTCTTGGAACTTTTGATCAGCTAGCTATCAACGGTTCGATAGGCGGCACGGTAAATGTTCTTGTCCCTTCGAGCTTTGTGACTTGGAGTATGACTTTACCGAGCACTGCCGGAACAGCTGGGCAAATGCTTTCGACAAATGGTGCGGGTGTTACTTCTTGGGCCACTGCTTTGACTGCAACGACTGGCTTTATGAACGGTGGAAATTCTTTTGGTGCTGCTGCAACATTGGGTACAAACGATGCTTTTGATCTCAACATCGAAACTGGTGGCACAACTAAGATGACTGTTTTAAATAACGGAAACGTCGGTATTGGCACCACAACACCAGAATCAAAATTGCAAGTTGTAGGTACGGCTCTAGCGGACAATTTTATTAAAAGAGAAAGCTTTCAGGAACTTGTTAAGCTTAGTAACTTAACTTTGAATGGTACATTTACGCAAACGGGCTCAATTGTTGACGGAAATATGGGTACATACACACAGGCAGATTCTTTATTATCATCAATAACAATTGATTTATCAAGTAACGCTAGCTGGGCTTTGAACGGCGAATCGTTCTACATAGCTTTAGCTGGTAATTGGGCTTATGATATGGCGGGCGGGACTTGGACTATAGAAAAAGGTGATGGCACAACCTGGACAACACTAAGAACTGGTTTGCCGGCCGGCACTTATTTTATTACAAACACAATACCTTATGTAAACCCGCCCGTGGCAAATAAATTAAGATTAATCCCAACAACACTTGGCGGTACTGGCTTTGCACGTGTTTCCGAAATTTCAGTCTACGGACAAGGACGATTCGTCGCTGAAAATTTAGCAAAAGGTGCTGGCTATTTTTCTGGTAAAGTCGGTATCGGAACCTCAGTGCCAACAGCTATACTACAACTTACCAATGGCACGGCTACCGCAAACACAGCACCACTAAAATTCACTTCCGGCGTTGTATTAACTACTCCTGAAAACGGCGCCATGGAATACGACGGCACTAATTATTTCTTAACTTCGGGCGGTGCAAGACGAACAATTGCTTCCGGCGCGGCAGCAGGTACGCTTGATGGCGTCAGTACGGTTAATAACTCTGGCGGAAACATCACATTAAATTCTTCTGCTGCCGGATCAACCTTTATAACCGCAACAACAGCGTCAACAAACGCCACAACTGGCGCGTTGGTTGTCTCTGGCGGGGTCGGCATTGCCGGCGCCTTGAACGTAACGAATAATATTTTTTCAAGCGCCAGTATTCAATCTGCGACCAGCATGATTTCACCACTTATTTACGGTAGCACTGCGGCCTCTGGAAGTTTAACACTGGATTCAACTTCTAATGCTACAAAAGGAAATATTATCTTAGCGCCTACCGGTGGTAACGTCGGTATTGGTACTGCTGCACCCACAACCAGATTAGAAGTACTTACGGCAGCAACGACAGATAATACTTTCAACAAGGCAATTACCGTTGGTACTTTAGTAGGTGGTTCGCAAGGTGGCTGGATAGGCTCTAGAACAAGTTCGTCCAACCAAAGACAAGGCTTGATGCTTTCATCACCCCAAACCGTAACTTTACATGGGGATGGTTTTGGAGATGGTTCATCAGTATTAGATATATTAGGTGGAACTAACCCTGACGTTCCAGGCGATACTAATTTATTAATGCGCGTAATGAGCACCGGCAGCGTTGGTATTGGGACAACGTCGCCGACGACGGTCCTAGCTGTTTATGGCGTGCCTTTGGTAACGGGCGCCAATCGCGCTGTTGCAACTTTTGCTGACACCTCAGCAATGGCAGCCGACGTCGGTGGAGGATTTCAATTTGCCGGTAAATTCCAGACAGCCGGCGGCTATGCCGAGTGGGCTGGAATAAAAAGTGGTAAAGTTAATGCTACCGACGGAGACTACGGATCTTACATGTCTTTTATGACACGAACCATGGGCTCAGCGACAGCCGAAAGAATGCGAATCGATAGCACCGGCAGCGTCGGTATTGGCACCATTGCCCCGTTAGCTAAGACACATATTTCAAGCTCAGAAAATATTGATGCGGTTCTGATGGCTGATTCTTACAATTCGACAGTGGCTCCCGTTCCAAATTTGGTTTTACGATCTGCACGCGGTACGCAGGGAACACCTGTGGCAACTGCAGCCAATGATCCACTATTTATTTTAGGTGGACGTGGACACACTGGTGCAGCTTTCGCAACCACATCTAAAGCAACTGTTGCGGGCTATGCCTCTGAGGCTTGGACCGCTACTGCTAATGGCACTTATTTAAATTTTTGGACTACTGCTGCGGGCACAACAACTCCTACTGAGCGCATGCGAATATCTGACGCTGGCAACGTGGGTATTGGCACCGGTGCCGCAACCCAACTTTTAGATGTTAACGGTGGATCTGTTCACATTGGCACTGGGACTGGTGCATTGCCTACAGATGGTGGTCGTATTTATTTAGGTACGACGGCAAATACCGCAGCTTATAACCAGGCCTACATATCAGCGTTTACGTTTTTTGCGCCTAGATGAATCCCTGACCCGTCAATAATATGAATCCACTCGAACTCAATCAGCAGCGAGTGACGCGCCGTCAATTTTTCGGCAAGTCAGCGTCCGGGCTGGGCGGGGTGGCACTCGCTTCCCTGTTGCAGTCGACTGCGAGGGCAGCGGCTTCCGGATCACAGCGTGGGCTGCCAGCGCTGCCGCATTTCGCGCC
>JANPNP010000466.1:0-2298 GCA_031427535.1 Bdellovibrionales bacterium
CGATGGCAACCCAAGCCGTACCACTATCGCGGTAAATAATTTGTGCTTGTGTATCAAAATAAATTCTACCGTCAGTGCCAAAGACAGGACGACCTGCGGTATTTCCTGATTGAAAAGAGGTAATTACATTACCAGCGCCAGTTCCGAAATTTAAAATTGAATTTACAATTCTAGAATCGTTTCCCGCAGCAACCGTTCCTGCCGCTGTGCCAACATTAAGAACAGCAGCGCCGCCAAGGCCAAGACTTGTTCTAGCATCAGCCGGAGTTTTTAAAATAAAATTACTTCCATCACCAACGATAAAGTTATCTGTAATTGGCAATAATGCAGCTACATCGGTAAGTTGTGCGTCTAACGGTTGCTTGTTGGAAAGATCAGTAACTAACCCAGTAACTTGTGCTTGCGGTAAAGCAATCGCTGTACTTGAAGCGCTCGTTAATCTACCTTTTGCGTCAACCGTAAACGCTGCAACCTGGGTGGCAGATCCATACGTGGCAGCAGTCACAGCTGTGTTTACTAATGTCGGATTGGGATAAGTTCCAGATAAATCTCCGCCTGCAGCTGCGCCTGATTGCAAAGCTGCGGCAAATCGGGGATCATTTCCCGCAGCAGCAGTTCCAGCAGCTATTCCATAGCCCACGCTAACCACGCCGGCGGCAATATTTAAGCCAGCACCAATTTGCACGATACCTTTTGAAACGGCCGTAGCATCAACAGCCGCAGCAGCGCCCGATGCGGCGCAAACAATTGCAGTGCCATTAAAAGTTAAAACATCAGCACCAGCACAAATCGGTAAAGTTGTGTAACGTAAAAAATCACTAACTAAGTAACCGGCAAATTTTTCGGCATCTCCCGCATAGTTTGCAAACGGCACGCTGTTCACATCAATAGCGGGCAGTGTTTGCCAGCCAGCAGCTGTGCCATCGTGAAACTGCGCAATGATTTTACGGTTATCAGTGCGCGCTACTCCTGGGGAATAACTACCACCACCCTGACATAAAAAAGACGGCTGCAGATTATTAAATATATTTGTATAGGTATACGCGCCGGCTGGGAAAACTTTAACGCCATTGCCTAAGTTAAAAACTGCCAGCCCAGTGGAACTAAGCATGCTGACGTTAGAAAAGTCTTCAACATGTAAAATACAAGTTCCGGTAGGATCAACCGTCGTGAAGCGAAAGTTAACAGATGCTGCCTCAAGCGCAGTTCCATCCGGGCGATAAATTTTTGTTTGAAACGATAAGCTGTTTGGAACGGCGTACGCCCGCATCGCAAGTAAAGAAAGGCAAATAGCCAAAAATAATGAGTAGGAGCTTACGTTCTTAACCATGTGATGACTTATCGGCATTCTTTCAAAAATCTTAATAATAGTTTGTAGACTCAGACCCCTGGTAATCCTACTTATGTGTGATCAACGGCAACACTTTTAAATCTCAATCTGAAACAAATTCTGAAATTTTCGGATACCTCTTTTGCAGAGCGACTAATTTCGAAGCTAAACAGGACGTTTAGCTTGGTGAAGCTTCGATATTACTTTTAAAAGCAAATAAGACATCTTTATCGATACGGTTATCGTACGTCTTTTCCATGTAACTAATAGCGTCGCCACCACTCATGGCTTTTCCATCAGCACGTAATGTCAAATCACTAACTAGTATTAACGGAGCTTCGCGAAAAATAGGTGGCATCATTACAGCCGTACGTTCTATTTTAAAGCAAAATACAAATCAGCCGCCAATATTCTGTTCACTAAAGACAATCACAGAGCAGGCTGTCAGTTTACACAAGCACAAGTTTTCGCGCGCAGGGATTAGTCTTGAAATTGAACCCGCAGACGATGTTGTGGTAGAATTTGTTCCGCCCGAGCTTTCGCATATTGTTTTTTATTTGTTAGACAATGCATTTGATGCCGCCCTTGACGCTCCTGAAAAATGGGTCCGACTACAAACCGGAAAAACCGAGACAGAGTTCTTTATAACCGTCACAGATAGTGGACGTGGGCCGACTGACCCCGTATATAAAGCAAATCAGCCGAAAATAATGAATTCGTTCTTCTCCACAAAAGGTACGCCAGAAAATGCGGGCATCGGACTATTTTTAACACAAAAAATTCTCAGCAAACACAATGGTCGTGTTCAAAATGTGTCAGAAAGTCTAAATACCCAATTTAAAATTATTTGCCCACTGACTCAGGTGAAAGATAGTATTAAGCTATCAAAAGTCAGTTAAACTAAAATTTTTCCGAACGATTCTTTTTTACTTCAGAATGTCGTTTCTTTTAGTTAATGCGCTTTCTAA
>JANPNP010000467.1:0-11259 GCA_031427535.1 Bdellovibrionales bacterium
GAAAGAATCGCGGGATCCGCTGCGGTCGCGACCAACAGGTCCGCGTTCACGTGATCCAAAATCTTGCATTTCACGAGGAATCACGCCATCACCGACGAAATCCATGGATGTTTCACGGTTTTCAAAAATATCTGAGTGTTCGGCAACTAAATAACGTTTCAAAAATTCTTCAGCAGTGAATTCGAATTTAAATAACTCTTTCATTTCTTCCATTTTACGCTCAAGAAATTTTCCAGCGCGCTGGAAGCATTCGCTTTTCTCAGCTGAGTTCATTTCTGAAATAACGTCTTTAACGCGGTAAACGTTTAATTCGTCATTCGTCGGTGCGCGGCCTTTGGTTAAAGTGCACTTTGTCACTTGTTGAATACGCTTCATTGTGCGCACTTCATGCGGAGCAACGATGGATAAAGCTAAACCTTTTTTACCGGCACGGCCTGTACGACCGATACGGTGAACGTAACTTTCAACTTCACGTGGAAGAGAAAAATTAATTACGTGAGTTAAATCATTGATATCTAATCCACGGGCCGCAACATCAGTTGCAACTAGGATTTTTACGCGGCCTTTTCGGAAATCATTTAATACGAATTCACGTTCACGCTGTGGGCGGTCTCCGTGAATGCAGTCTACTGGAAATGATTTACGCTTTAACCACTCGGTGATCTCGATCACTTCACGCTTTGTTTGACAGAAAATCAAACCGTAGAAATCTTGATTCATGTAAAGAACCGAAGACAACATTTGTAATTTACGATCAGGATAGATCGTGTAATAAATCTGTTCGATATTTGGCTTTTCAGAATCTTGTTTGTGAATTTCTACTTTGTCATAATCAGGTAAGTATTTAGAAACCACACGGCGAATTTCCGGTGACATCGTTGCAGAAAATAACCACTTACGCTTAGTCTCGTTATTTCCGATAGCTTTTAAAATAGTTTCAACATCGTCTTGAAAACCCATGGAAATCATTTCATCTGCTTCATCTAATACTAATGTTTGAACATTTTCTAATTTTAAAGCTTTACGCTCGACTAAATCGATCAAACGTCCCGGAGTTCCCACCACGATATGCACGCCGCGCTTTAACGCCGTTAACTGACGATCATAAGACGATCCACCAAATACAGTCAGTGTATTTAGACCTTTCCATTTTCCTAATTTTTGAATCTGCGCTTCAACTTGCGTAGCTAATTCACGCGTTGGACACATGATTAACGCTTGCACGTGCTTAGAAGATGCGTCGATCGATTCAATAAGTGGAATACCAAACGCGCCGGTCTTTCCAGTTCCAGTTGCAGCTAAGCCCACGAAATCTTTTTCGCGCTTTAATAATAACGGAATTGCTTGTGTTTGAATTGATGTTGGCGTTGTAAATTTTAGTTCTGCTAAAGACTTTAAAACTTCTTTAGATAAGTTCCATGTTTCAAAGATATTTTCGACTGGAAGTTCTTCCGCCATTTCCATATCTAGGTCGTCATCTTCGTTTTCTGTTTCTTCTGTGTGAGCTGGGGCTTTTGGTGTGCGACCTGCATCAATTGCAGTATCTGTTAAATGCTCTTGCTGTTGTTCTGGCATTGCGGACGCGTCAGACGCATCACTGTTCGTGATTTCTGTACTCATAACTATTCCTTTTTGTAATGGAGGGCTTCAATTTTTTTCTATGTTTTCAAAGCCGCTCGAGTTTTTAGTACTCGGGGCCAATACATAAGTAGCCGATGAGTACATTTTTACCGTTTAGAAGGGTGTACTGACTTTTTGCTAGAAAGGCACGCACTAAATTTTGGTGCAGCTTTTTACTGAAGATCGACATGTAAAAAAGAAAAAGGCTTTTCGATTCTACCTGGAAAGCCCTTCACTCAAACTTTATCTGGTTTGCTCGCTGTCGCTATCTTACAACACACTCGACACCGCTAACCAACGCACTGCTTTACATAAAGTGAGCAGGTACCTTTTTGTTAAAGGTTGCGGCGGTATTGGCCGCCGGCTTCGTATAGGGTTTCCGACATTTGGAACAGCGAGCAGTGCCTTGAGGCTTTTAGCAGGGCTTCGAATATGTTTTGTCCACTTAGCGCTGCTGCCTTTAAATTTTTAAGTTGGGTTGCGGCTTCTGCTTGGTGGGTTTTTTGGTAATTTTTGCACGTTTGTGAGCTGCTCACTTTTCTCAAGGTGAGAGGCTCTGGCCATTTCTATTTTTTCTGGGACGTAGTTGGCTGCAAGTGTTTTTGGATTGATGAAAGTGTTTACGCCTATGATGGGTAATTCGCCTGAATGCTTTAAATGTTCGTAGGTCATGGACTCTTCTTGAATTTTGGAACGCTGGTACTGCGTTTCCATGGCGCCTAAAACTCCACCGCGCTCGTTGATGCGTTTGAATTCTTCTAAAACGGCATCTTCTAAAAGCTCGGTCATTTCATCAATGAAATAACTGCCTTGCGTTGGATTTTCGTTTTTACTGATGCCAAATTCTCGGTTGATGATCATTTGAATAGCCATGGCCCTTCGAACCGATTCTTCGGTCGGAGTTGTGATGGCCTCGTCATAGGCGTTGGTGTGCAAGGAGTTGCAGTTATCTTGCAAAGCAATCAGCGCCTGTAAAGTTGTTCTGATGTCATTGAAATCAATTTCTTGGGCATGTAAAGATCTGCCAGACGTTTGAATGTGATACTTTAATTTTTGCGAGCGTTCATTCGCCTTGTAAAGATCGCGCATAGCAATGGCCCAAATTCGCCGTGCTACCCGTCCTAAAACAGAATATTCGGGATCAAGCCCATTACTAAAAAAGAACGATAAATTGGCTGCGAAATCATCGATTTTTAAACCCCGAGATAAGTAGTATTCAACGAAGGTAAAACCATTTGAAAGTGTAAAGGCCAGCTGACTGATCGGATTGGCACCCGCTTCGGCAATATGATAACCAGAAATACTAACCGAGTAAAAGTTCTTGATTTGGTTTTCAGTAAAATACTGCTGAATATCACCCATCATTTTAAGCGCAAAGTTAATTGAAAAAATACAGGTGTTCTGACCCTGATCTTCTTTTAAAATATCGGCCTGCACTGTGCCACGCACTTGCTGCAGGGTTTTTTTCTCGGTATCTGTAAATTCAGCCGTGGTTAACTTTCGACCTAGTTCTTTTTCTTTTTTTTCCACTTGCTGATCAACTGCGGTGTTGAAATAAAATGCTAAGATCATCGGTGCCGGGCCGTTAATCGTCATGCTGACCGATGTATTCGGGTCACACAGATCAAAACCGGCGTACAGTTTTTTCATGTCATCTAAAGTGCAAATGCTAACTCCGGATTCGCCCACTTTACCGAAAATATCCGGACGCTGGTTAGGATCTTGGCCATACAAAGTAACCGAATCAAATGCGGTTGAAAGCCGGTGGGCTTTTTCGCCCTTACACAAATAGTGAAAACGCTTATTCGTACGCTCGGGCGTGCCTTCGCCAGCAAACATACGCTTAGGGTCTTCATCCGCGCGCTTTAACTGAAAAACGCCGGCAGTGTATGGGAATTCCCCGGGGATATTTTCCATTTTTAAAAATTTAAAACGATCACCCCAATCAGATAGTTTCGGTAAAACAACTTTTCGAATTTTAGTGCCACTTAAAGATTTAGAAACCAATGACTGGCGAATTTCTTTATCACGGACTTTAAAGATAAGTTCATCTTGCGAGTACGTTTTTATTAGCTCATCCCAATTTTTAAGGGCTTCAATTTCACCTGCTTCAAACGCTTTTTGCAATTCAGCCTGCTTTTCATCGCGTTTTTTAGGATCAATTAAATTTTCATTTTTCAAAATCTCTAATGCCCCAAGCTGAGACGCTTTCTTGGCAAGCTCGGTAGTTCGTGTTTTGTACTTTTTTGCATTTGCCACAATTTCTGCTAAATAATTTTGCCGATCGGCCGGAATAATCACGTGTTCATCAGCAGCCAGTACCGTTTTTTTAAATGCGGGATCAATAGCTGGCAGCGCACCTTTTTCAGTTAACTTATCTATTAAGGTAAAAAATAATTGATTAAGACCACCGTCGTTGAATTGGCTGGCCTGAGTTAAAAATACGGGAACAGTCACGTCATCGCTAAATATTTTCCTTGAGCGCTTGTATTGCTTCGTCACATCGCGAAGTGCGTCCAGCGCACCCCTGCGGTCAGCCTTATTAACGGCAACAAAGTCAGCAAAGTCGATCATGTCAATTTTTTCAAGCTGCGACTGCGCGCCAAAATCTGAAGTCATGACATACATTGATAAATCGCTAACTTCGGTTATGGCCATGTTGCCTTGGCCAATCCCTGAGGTCTCAGCAATAATAAAATCAAAATCAAGCTTTCGCATAAAATTTAAAATATCAGGCAAAGTCGAAGCGATTTCTTTTCCAGATCCCCGCGAGGCAACCGAACGCATGTAAATGTTAGCGCGTGAAAGCGAATTCATACGAATACGGTCCCCTAATAAAGATCCGCCGGTCTTTCGTTTTGACGGATCAACGCAGACGACTGCTAGTTTTTTATCGGGATACGCATTTAAAAAACGCTGCGAAATCTCGTCAATTAAAGATGACTTACCGGCCCCGCCGGTACCAGTTATGCCAAGTACCAACGGCTGTTTGTTTTTTGCCGCAAATGCCGTAAGGCCTACCGCATCTAAAGAGTCCACCTTCTGACCGTTTTCAATTACGGTCAGAGCAATGCCTAATTGCACCGATGGCACTGCATCACCTGGAAAAACATTTTTCTTTTCCGGATTTTTCTTTTGTGCGTCTAACAAATTAAAATCACAGCCTTCAACGATCATGCGGATCATGCCCTCAAGACCAAGTTTTCGCCCGTCATCAGGATGAAAAATCTGTGCTATACCGTACGCTTCTAATTCTTTTTTTTCGTCGTGAACGATGACGCCGCCACCACCGCCGTAAATTTTTACGTACCCAGCGCCTGCTTCGTCTAACAAATCCCGTAAGTATTTAAAGTATTCCATGTGTCCACCCTGGTAGGATGAAATACACACGCCTTGCGCGCCTTCTTGTAAAACACTTTTAGCAACATCATGAACCGAACGATTGTGTCCTAAGTGAATGACCTCAGCACCCATATCTTGCAAGATACGGCGCATGATGTTTATCGAAGCATCGTGTCCGTCAAAAAGAGACGCCGCAGTTACAATGCGCACCGGATTTTTTAATACTAATTTTTCAGCTGGCTTTACATCACTCACAAATTATTCACCTTTAAATACAGGTTTACGTTTTTCAAGAAAAGCAGCGGTACCTTCTTTGGTATCTGCCGAAGTAAATAAGTGCGCAAAGATATCGGCTTCGTTGGCTAAGGCATTTTCAGTTTCTAAATCGTACGCTTCATTGATCGATTTTTTAGCTTTAGATACTGCCAAGGGCGACCGCGATAAGATCATATTAATTTTTTTCATGACCGCAGTCATCAGTTCGCCGTAGGGAACAACTTCGTTGACAAGTCCGTAGCGCATTGCCATTTCAGCTGTGATCAATTCGCCCGTCATTGTCAGTTCACGCGCGCGGCGAATACCCACAGCACGTGCTAATTTCACCGTGCCACCAAAACCAGGTATTAAACCAAGACTTACTTCAGGTAGGCCAAATTTTGCATTATCACTGGCAATGATAAAATCACAACCAAGGGCTAATTCGCATCCGCCACCTAGTGCAAATCCGTTCACGGCAGCAATTACCGGAATTTTTAAAAGGCTTAGTTCGTGAAAAATACTTTGACCGCGTTTTGCAAACTGCATCGCTTGGTCTGCATTCATGTTTTTCATCTCAGCGATATCGGCACCAGCAACAAATGCTTTTTCACCGGCACCAGTTATGATAAGCGCTTTGACATGCTCAAATCCCATTTCAGAAATTTGCCGTAAGGCTTCGCCCATCTCGCTTAATGTTAGTAAGTTTAGCGCATTTAAAGATTCGGGTCGATGAATGGTTAAAGTCCAAACTCCGTTATCGGTACCTTCAAGTTTAATTGCCTGATATGTCGAAGACATTTTTTAATCCTTTGCAAAACTATTTAAAGTCGAAAATTACTTTGTGGCCGCGTAGTTGTAAAAACCCCGTCCCGATTTTTTACCCAACCAACCTGCCTGTACGTACTTTACCAGTAACGGACACGGTCGGTATTTTGAATCCCCTAGACCCTGGTGCAAAACATTCATTATGGCCAAGCACGTATCCAGCCCAATAAAATCGGCTAAAGTAAGTGGACCCATCGGTTGATTAGTTCCAAGCTTCATGGCTTGATCGATGGAATCAACCGAAGCTATGCCTTCATGCAATGTATAAACAGCTTCATTAATCATCGGCATTAAAATACGGTTTACGATAAAGCCCGGCATATCTTTCGTCGATTCAACAAAGACTTTACCCAACTGCTCAGCTAATACTTTGGTTGTCATGAATGTATCGCTTGAAGTTTGCAAACCACGAATTCCTTCAACCAACTGCATCAGTGGCACCGGATTCATAAAGTGCATTCCAACAACTTGCGATGGCCGCTGCGTGACGCCTGCAATTAACGTAATCGAAATTGACGATGTGTTCGATGCTAAAATTGCTGATTTCTTAACGATTTCATCTAATTGGCGAAAAATATTCAACTTAAGCTCTATATTTTCGGTAGCGGCTTCAATAACAAAATCACAGTCAGAAAGATCTGAAATTTGCGCCGTTGTCTTAATACCTTGAAGTATGGATTTTTTTTGCTCTTCGGTCATAGTGTTCTTTTTAATTAAGCGATCACAACTGATGGAAATGACCCTTAGACCTTCGTCCAAAGATGCCGGCCGCACATCGTAAAGAATAACCGCGAAGCCCGCTTGGGCCGCGACCTGAGAAATTCCATTTCCCATTTGCCCAGCTCCGATAACTCCAATTTTTTTGATGGAAGATAAGACCGACATACTTAAAAACTCCTTCAGCTGTTTACTTTACTTTATCTATACCAAAGAACTGGCCTTGATTGCAGCGATTTCCCCTCTGAAAATAATCCTAGTGCTATTCGTCATTTGGCTTCTACTTCATTTTAATGCGTCTGCGGCAATACCTACACTGGATATGGGCCTTGTCGTGTCTGGCGATTTAGCTTTGACTACTCGGCAAGTGCCCTATTTTAAGTCTACCGATAGTCTTTTTCCGTCGGGATCGACCTCGCTAGAGTATTTAGAAAAAAATCGCATCGAGCAAATCACCAGTACCGAGACCTCGTACCGCTACGCCAATAAGACGTACTTAAAAAGTGAAATTAAACCTGTGTTTCCGGTTCACATATCTCAGTCAGTTTTAAATTTGAAATCTAAAAAACGGTGGTCAGTTCTAGAAACTAAAATTGACAGTATTTTAGCTTTTGATACCAAAACAAAACAAACAATCCAATTTCGCTTAGATGAAGTGTCGCCGGATCCCTATGACCGCGGTGCCGTGCTGACCTTGAAGGACGTTTTCTTAAAGATAACTCCGCAAGATAAAGCTGTTACTTTAACGACTGTGCCGCAAGGCCAGCGTTTTTCAGTCATAAAATATATCAACGGCTACGCCGAAGTCAGCTTTAAAACGTATATTGGATATATTCTAGTAAACGAACTGATTACCAAATTCGATTTCGCGAAATTTGCATTTGCTAATAACCAGTGGCATCTCATACAACGGCGCGAATTTGATTCGCTCGTAACAGCACAAAATAAAAAACTTCACTTCAATGACATTACCGGCATTGTCACACCAGCTGGCATTGGACTTATTGCTTCAAAGAATCAAAAAGTTCCGCTGTGGAGTCGCATCGAAATTATTAAAACTAAAAAATCTATTTGGGTGCAAAGTAAAATTAAAGGCCACGGAGCCATCTGGTGGAAAGCCGAGACTGAGGCTGATGATTCCGTGTTTACTATTGATGACTTATTAAAAAAAGAAATTGCCTCGGTATCATTTCACCCAACCAATCCGCTAAAAGCCATCCTTTCGGCACACGGGGCCTTTATCACCGAGGACGGATATCATTGGAAACCACTGAAACAGTTTAAAAATTTTCATGGACCCGTTCATTACTTTAATGATCTGATGATTTTTGTTGGCAACTACCGCAGCACCGATTTTGGAAAGACTTTCGAAAACTATATTCAAATTGATAAGCTAGCCTCGGCAATTGAAAATCAGTTAGGGTTTTTGCCGCGAAGGTTGCAGGTTAAACGCATTACTACTCTGCCAAATTACCAAATTAAAATTGAACTTGAAACTGGCAACAGGAAAATATACCTACAAAGTCCACTGTTTGCACAGAACTGGATTGTGACAAAAAACTAAGCGTTTTGATTTTGGTCTTGATTTTGGTAGTTAACCCACAAAGGGTTCATGGCCGCATAGACTTCAGCTTGTAGCTTTTGCCGAGTGCTGGCCTGATAACCTACTGAAGAAATTGCTTTTAAAATATGAACTTCAATTGTTCGCGATGCCTTATCTTTATTTGGGATGATATTCCCTTTAGGTAAACATTCAAAAGCACCAAGAATAACGACGGGAACAATAAGGGCTTCTGCAGACATTGCAAAGATAAACGGCCCAGCCTTAAACGGCGCTAATTGCGGACCGTAAAAACGACCACCTTCAGGTGATAAAGCAAAACTTTGTATTTTTAAACGCTCTTTAGCTTCGTCATAGACCTTGTAAACTTCTTCGCGACTTTGCCTAGCAATAGGTAAGGTCCCCATCATCCGCATGGCCTGTGCAAAAATTGGAATTTTAAATAATTCAGCCTTGGCGCCAAAACGCACGCCGGGGATCGCCCCGCAAATTGCGAAAATATCAAAAAAACTTGAATGATTAAATAAAAATAAACACCCACCTTTGGGTAGGTTTTCCTGACCAAAAACTTTTAAATTAATACCGAAAACCTGGTAATTAATTTTACCCCACGTTGCGATATGCCAATCATCGATTTTTTTATTTTGAAATAGAATATGACAAACCATCACCGAGGTCCCAAGCACAATCATAGAAACTGGAATTACAATCATCATTATGCTTGAGCGTAACCAATACAGAATTTTCATCGTTAATGATTGTCCGGAAACAACCGCTTAACAGCCGCTTCAATTTGGCGATCTTTGTAGGCTGAATGCTCTGATTCGCCGGATTGCATTTTCTTGAAGGCTTCATCATTCATAATTTGCACTTCAAAGGGATAAAAAAAACTAAATTTTTTCCCTGGATCTGTTGCGTGCACATGCACTAACTTACGGGCTATGAATTTAATGTACTTAAAATCTTTTGCCGAAAATGGATTTTCTTTTCGAAACAAACCCAAAAAAGCGCTTTGGCTTGATTTCAATTTATGATTTAAAAGCCGGTCTATCTTTTCAGACGTTAATCCTTGTTCGTGTCCATGCTTTTTGTTCAACTTATTACAAACTGCCAAAAATTCCTCTACAGGATACATATTATTTGAAGACTGCTCAGGCATGATCTGCGGAAAACTGATGAGATTCTCGTCGACTAAGAAGCGGATCACTTGGAACGAATCGAAAATAGAGCTAGTCACAAACCGAATACCAATTTTATCAAAAATTTTCATTGCAACTGCTTCTGGTCTGGCCAGCAGTTTCACAACTGTGCTTGATGATGTCTTGTACGGTTTCGTTTGAAACCCTGCCAGGGGAACGGAAGGATGACCTTCTTTTTTAAACGATTTTAAATATAATTTTCCATCCTGAATTACAGACTGCTCAAACGGAATTAGAATTTGCTTCTGAATTTCTTCTGAGAAAAAACTGAACAAATCAGATTCTGCATGAACGAACACATGCATGCACCGCAAAAAGGCACAGGCCCACTTTTGCAATTCCGCATTTTCTTTCTGTGATGCAAAAATCAATAGTTTACGAATATCTTGCAGTTCATCTTTGTTTTTAATAACAGCTGGAATGGAATCAATATCAATCTTTAAGCGTTCCGTCATCAGCACCAACGCACGACGATGAAAATACCACAACCGTGTCAAATCTTCGGGTGCGCTTAACTGATAACCGTAGCTTCGAATAAAAGATTCGGCTTCTTCTAAATTATGAATGTGTAACGATGGTCGATCTAAGGCAGATGCTCCGCCAGCGACAACAGATAAAGACGAGGGATCAAAAAAATAAAATGAGGAATGATTAGCTAGCATTCCCCGTTAGGTTATTGAATTATAGCACAACGAGCAACATAGAATTGTCCAAGCGTTCCACTAAGTGCAGTACCGCCGTTTACATTTTTAGTATTCTGAAATTTCACAACTCCGCTGAAGTTTTGCGCATCAATTCGTCCTTCAAATCGTACTTCGCCGTAGCTGTCACGAAAGCTTGCATAGCCTTCGCCAGTCTGCATGTTAAACTGACCAGAAATTTGGGTCGGAGCTCTTGGTAAAAACTCAAGCGCGATGGCTTCAAATTTTTGTCCGTTTGCATCTAATTCAGAATTTAAAACAAAGCTGTCGTACACTTTAATAAGCATTTTTGATCGTGTTCCATCAACTGCGCCATTTGCGCCAATTTTTACTGTACCTTGAAAGCGCACACCGGTTTGATCAGTTGGTAATCCGCTGATTTGACCAATTTCGTTAGCAGCTGTTGACGCCGATAAAAAAGCTTTCACACGGCTTTCGAAACTTCCAGATACTGAATCTAAAGTGACTTGTTGTTGGCCGTTATCAAAGATAGTTCCGATAGACATGTTGGCCTGCGGACATGTTGTTGCTGTTACGAAATTACCGACTATGCCATTTATATTTGGATCCCGAGTCACGCTGCGGACTCCATCTTTTTTAGGATTGCATGCAATCACAACCAAAAAAAGTGGTAACAAAAGTATTATTGTTTTCATATAAGCCTCCAGCTTCAATACTGTATAAGGCAATCCTGAAGCCAATGTATTGTTTCACGGTGGGACATCTTTTTTAGAGGCGTATTATTTAGCGACACTTAAAACAAAAGTGAACGATTTCAGAAATGGTTGTATTACTTGGCCCGTTTTGCGCGTCGGCTGTCGAAATAATATTCACCTACAAGGGCTAACAAAACTCCGGCAACAATTGCGATATCAGCAATGTTTACGACCCCTGTACGTAGCGGCACTGCGATGAAACCTAGATCAAGTTTCGACCCTGTATCAAATACCATAAAATCAATCACTCCGCCATTTGCGCGGTACATGCGATCCCAAAGGTTTCCAAAACCGCCAGCTAAGATGAATGAATAGGCGAT
>JANPNP010000468.1:0-1779 GCA_031427535.1 Bdellovibrionales bacterium
CACGAATCACCATACTGATCGGGTGACTTACATTTTGGACAGGTGCCTTTAACAAAGCGGTCAGGCAGAAACATTTTATCATTTTCACAGTACAGCTGCTGTATCGGCTTCTTATGAATATGCCCTTTAGCTTTCATGCGCTGATAGAAAAGTTCACATAGTTTTTTATTTTCTTCCGAATTGGTACTGCCGTAATGATCAAAACCAATCGAGAAATCTTTAAAGTCATTTTTATGATCTATTGCTGATTTTTCTATTAAGGCTTCCGGAGTAATACCTTGTTCGCGGGCCTTAATCATAATGGGTGTGCCGTGCGTATCATCAGCACAGATAAATATACATTCGTGCCCGCGCATTTTTTGAAACCTAGCAAAAATATCAGCTTCGATATGCTCTAGCATGTGGCCCAAGTGAATTGGACCATTGGCGTAGGGTAAAGCACACGTCATTAATATTTTTCTTTGTTTCATAGACGGCCCCTTATTAGAACTGCTTTTACTTATATCTCTATTTGTATTTTATCTAGCAAATCAGGATCAGACAGTACGACTTCTCCGCCAAGTGCTACCGCTATCAGTGGATTTTTGGCAATACGAACGGGAATACGTACTTCCATTTCGATCTTCGCACATAATTCAGTAATCAGTGCGCCGCCACCTGCCAAAACAATTCCATTATCTATAATATCAGAAACCAGTTCCGGCGGGGTTTTTTCAATGGCATTTAAGATCCCATGTACGATCACTTGAATCGAATCTGACAGCGCCATTCCGATTTCTTCGGACGTAATAACTTGTTTGCGCGGATAGCCGGTGTCAAAATCACGAGCCTCGATTTCCATCGAGCGAATATTTTTCTTCGGAAGGGCTGTGCCTAATTCAATTTTTAATTTTTCAGCAAGCTCGTCGGTGACAATAATTTTTTTTGTTTCCTTTAAATAGCGAATGATGGCTTCATCAAATTTATGTCCGCCCATTTTTAAAGGCTCGCAGTAAACCACATCGGTTAAAGCAATAACTGCAATTTCCGTGGTGCCACCACCAATATCGATAATCATTTGTCCTGAAGCTTCTCTTACCGGAAGGCCCGCGCCAATAGCCGCGGCCATTGGTTCGTCAATTAAGTATGTTTTACTTGCGCCTGCAGAGCGACACGCTTCAATGACTGCTTTTTTTTCAACCTCAGTGACGCCGTAAGGAAGGGATACAACTATGCGCGGGCGCGATAGGGAAGTTTGCTTTAATACTTTTGCGATAAAATATTTAAGCATTAATTTAGTGGCGTCAAAGTCAGCAATGACGCCATCTTTAACTGGCTTAATTGTTAAAATGTGCCCAGGATTTTTTTTAAAAACTTCAACGCCCTCAAGCCCAATACCTAGAATTTTTCTTTTTTTAGGGTTGGTTTCTGAAACCAGAACTTGGCTGGGTTCGTTTAGCACAATACCTTTTCCCCGAACGGCAATTAACGTATTTGCTGTTCCTAAATCAATATACAGATCAGCACCGGCAGTACTTGTTGTACCAAATAACCATTGAAGCATATTATTTCTTGTATCCGACAGCACCATCAAACGGAAAACTAATAAAGGCAGAAACCGCGGAAAAAGATTTTGATAAATTTAAATCAAGCTCAATACCGTAGTTCACATCTTTATTTTGAAACCATTCAGCACCGACGGCTAGTTGCACACCGGTCGCGCTACTTTTTTTCGTGTTGATTACAGGAACTGAAAGTGGCAAGGCAATAAACGGAACCATTTCACCATAGCGCGTGTCC
>JANPNP010000469.1:0-2937 GCA_031427535.1 Bdellovibrionales bacterium
TTCGTTTGTTTTTGAAACTTCATCGGTAAAACGCACACACCGAGAACATAAAATACAACGTTCAGAATCTAAAACCACTGTTGGTCCAAGATCCACGACTTTATGCTTTTTTTGTTTCTTCTCGGCCATTTCAGAATCGTACTGTCCATATTCCATATACTGATCTTGTAAGCCGCACTCACCCGCTTGATCGCACACTGGACAATCTAATGGGTGATTTATCAAATGAAAATCTAAGCCCCACTTAACAGCTTCTTTAACTTTGTCAGACGTATTATTAATAACCATGCCGTCAGTAACCATGGTGTTACAGGCAATCTGTACACGCGGATTACCTTGAATTTCTACCATACAAAGACGACATACTCCTGCGACACTAAGCCCTGGATGCCAGCAGTAATGAGCAATGCGCTGAGAATTTTCAGTCATTGCTTGAATAATTGTGGTACCTGGCTTTACTTCCAGAGCTACGCCATTAATGGTGCATTTCAACATGAGATGTTCCTTTGTAAGCTGTGCCTTTTATTTTTGATTTTCCTTCACGCACGAAGAATTCAAATTCATCACGAAATTTTGTAACAAAACTAATAACAGGTAATGCCGCTGCATCCGAAAGCGCGCAGATCGTGCGACCTTTCATGTTGTCAGAAATTTTTAGCAACAATTCAATATCCTGCAGGCGACCTTGGCCAGATAATATCGAATGAGTAATTTTATCCAACCAGCCGGTACCTTCACGACAAGGTGTGCACTGGCCACACGATTCATGATGGTAAAAGTGAGTTAAGTTAGCCAAACACTGAACCATACACTGTGAATCATCAATGACAATGATGGCACCGGACCCAAGCATTGATCCCATTTGCGCCAAATTTTCATAATCCATTAAAGCTTTTTCAGATTCTTCAGCATTTAGCACTGGGGCAGAAGATCCACCAGGAATTACAGCTTTTAATTTACGACCAGGTTTAAATCCGCCGCCTAAACCATAAATCATATCTTTTAAGGGAAAGCCCAGCGGCACTTCGTAATTGCCAGGCTTGGTGATATTTCCAGATAACGAAAATAATTTTGTACCTGCTGATTTTTCTGTTCCCATTTTTTTATAATGAGCAGCACCATCACGAATAACGTATTTAACAACCGCTAGGGTTTCGACGTTGTTCACGATCGTCGGTTTTTTCAAATAACCTTGTACGGCCGGAAACGGCGGTTTTAATTTCGGCTGACCTTTTAGGCCCTCAAGTGATGATATCATTCCAGTTTCTTCACCGCAGATGTAAGCGCCGGCCCCGCGGTAAATATCCATGTCATGGTCAAACCCAGAACCTAAAATATTTTTACCTAAGTAGCCTGCCGTGTAGGCCTCGCGTATAGCGACTTCAAGTGTGGCAATGGATTCGTCGTATTCGCCGCGAACATAGATGTAAGATTTTTTAGAGCCAATCGCGAAAGCGGAAATGATCATGCCCTCGATAAGCTGATGTGGGGCTTTCTCCATCATCATGCGATCTTTAAAAGTACCTGGTTCGCCTTCGTCAGCGTTGCAAAGCAAGTAACGAGGTTCATTATTTTTAGGTAAAAACCCCCATTTCATTCCTGTCGAAAACCCTGCGCCGCCCCGACCCCGTAATCCAGAAGCTTTCACTTCATCGATAATTAATTGAGGTGGCATTTTTAATGCTTTAACTAAATCTGCATAGCCGCCATTTTTCTTGTAACCTGTAAGGCCTTTAAATTCAGGCAAGTGATAAAATTCCGAAAGATATTTTGTTTCTTGAGCCATTGCCATTCCTTATTTCATCGTGCGAATTAAATTCATCGCAGATTCTGGGGTTAGGTTTTCAAAGTACTTATTACCAATTTGCATCATAGGTGCCGTTCCACATGATCCCAAGCATTCCACTTCAGATACTGTGAAGCGACCATCGGGCGTCATCTGATCTAATTTTACATTCAGTTCATTACAAATATGCGCCGCTAGTTCATCGGCGCCGTTGATCATGCACGAAAGTGTTCGGCAAATTTGTACATGGTACTTACCAACATTTTTTTTGTTGTACATCGTATAGAAAGTGAAAACCTCATTAATCTGCGATTCAGGAATTTCCATTACTTTTGAAAGCTCTTGAATAACTGCAGGGGTAATAAAGCCCTTATTTTCTCGTTGACCAATGTACAACGCAGGCAAAACAGCCGACTGCTTTGCTTCGTATCTTTTTAGTTCTGATAAAACTTGTTCTTTACCTTCTGGTGATAACTGAAACATTCTATTCCCTTTGTTTAGCGATCTAATTCGCCAGCAATAACGTTCATACTTGCAACTGTTGCAATAGCATCTGCTAACATCGATCCTTTAACCACTTCTGGAAACGATTGATAAATAGCAAAACATGGTGGACGCACTTTTAATCGATACGGATTAGCTGAACCATCGCTGACTAAGTAGAAACCCAATTCGCCATTAGCCGCTTCAGTTGCGTCGTATATTTCACCAACTGGTGGGCGTAGACCCTTGATCACCAACATAAAGTGATTCATTAGACCTTCGATATTGCCATAAACATCTTTTTTTTCTGGCAAGACAATATTTTTATCGCGAATTGTATAATCGCCACCTGGCATAGCTTTGATGACTTGGCGAATGATGCTGACGCTTTGACGCATTTCTTCAATACGCACCAAGTATCTGTCGTAGATGTCTCCCGCGGCGCCAATCGGAATATCAAAATCATATTTTTCGTAACCATAATATGGATTCGTTCGCCGTAAATCTAAATTGACACCTGAAGCCCTAAGCAAAGGACCGGTATAACCCCAAGCGACTGCGTCCTCTTTTGCTACGGGACAAACTCCTTGTGTTAGTTTGATAAAAATTTTGTTACCAATCATTAGTTTGGCAATTTCATCAATACCAACACTGACTTCATCACAAAA
>JANPNP010000470.1:0-4110 GCA_031427535.1 Bdellovibrionales bacterium
CGCCGACGCCACGGCTTTGGCGAGCTCCAATTCGAGCTCGTCTCGTGAGACGGCGCCGATCGAGTGCGCTGGCTGCGGGTTTGAAAGACTAAAAGGTGTCTGTGCGATTTCTTGCAGCGCTTGCTGCGAATTACTGGAAGCAAGCGTAAGTAAATAGGCAGCTACAATTTTTTCATTTGCCGGAGCCAATTTGTTTGTCGCTGTTGCGCGTAAATAATTAATGTTTTCTGGTGTGAATTGCAAAGCCTGTTGCCGCAGTAATGTATCTTTATCCGCATTTCTACGATCACTGCGATCAAGTGACGAAGCCTCAGTCTTTAACCACGCTGCGAACTGTTGTGGAGTTTTACTTGTAATAGAATTTTCTGACACTTGATTTTGGCCTGACCCTGCAGTGGCTGCGTTAGTTGGGCTTGCCGCTGGGTTTACTGAGCCACTAGAACTTGTTGGACTTAGTGCTGATTTACTTTCATTTTCAACCGTGTCTAACGTTGAGGACAACTTATCCCGTTCCCAAAAAAATACCAAAAGAATTCCGGCTAGTAGAATAATGTAAATAAATTTTTGCTTTTTAAGTTGCATGCGGGCACTTAAACAAATTTTTTAAGCGAAGTCCAGCCGTTTAAGGTTTCTTCTTTTCAAGTTTATAATCCGCAGGGTTGTCGGGCCACTGCTGCTTCGGATAACGGGCACGTAATTCTTTTCTAATTTCAAAATAACTGACTTGCCAGAATAGCCTTAAATTTTGCGTGATCTGAGTTGGTCGTAAACTTGGTGCTAGCAGTTGCAGTGTTAGCGGTATTTTCTGCTGTAATAACGTGGGTGTGTCCTTCATGCCGTAAAAATCTTGAATTTTGGCTGATATCAAAGGCGCCTTTTCGCAGACGTAATCAATTTCAACGGTCCGGCCACTTGGCAACACCATTGTGTCTGGCAGCTGTGACAAACTGCTTTGGTTTAGATCGGAAATATGCAACTGTAACAAATTTTTCAAAGGATATTCAAGAAATGCTTTATACGAATGAACAGCTGTTGAAAGATCTTGGATCAACAGCAAGATAAATTCAGCGTCAGGCAGGAATTCTAGCACCAACTTTGCGGTTAGAAAATTTTTTTTTCGCTGAAAATTTTGATACTGTGGATGCGACAGCAAAATGGTGACCGCGTGTTGTTGTAAAATAGCTGGCCAAGCAGCTGCTTCTTCGACCGCTGTTAAACCCGCCCGCGAACTTTCAGATATTAAAAATCGCCCCACTTTTTTCGACTGCACTTTGAACAGCTGCCTTTTTTCTAAATCCACAATATATTCTGTTTGTAGCTGTACGCTGACCGAAGAATACTGCAAAAATTCAAGCTTAGAAAAGCCGACTGCAAAGTAGACATCTGTCCTATCTGATGAATTATAGCCAGCTAGCAAGATCTGGTAATCGCAGTGTCTAGCCTGTAGGCCAGGTAAAAACGTTATTCCCCGGCCAAGACTTGATATGCCTTCTAAGTCAGATTTGCTTTGTGATACCTTTTCCGGAAAATGTGCAAAGAATATCGCAATTAAGGTTTTACGAAAATCGCCAGCTAATTCAATGACTGGCAATCGTAAAGCTTGCAACTGCGCCTTTATTTTCGCAGCTTGCGGTGCGAAATTGACGTCGGCTTTTAGCTGCTCTAAATCTGATGCTAAAGGCACACCGGCATCAGCGAACACCTTAGTAAAGTCGATGGTTTCTAAACACGCCAATAAATGCGAAGCTTCGTTCTGAAACCCTGCCACAGCTAGGTGGTAGAAAAGTATCGCTTTATCTAGCGCTAGCGGTAAGCGGTGAATATGCTTTCCAAAGTCAGTAATTTCTTCGCTATCATTTAAAAGCTTCCAAAGTTTCAATTTAGCAACAGCATCTGAAATAGCGATGTACATCGGTTTATCAAGCCACATAAAGTTCGCAAGTGAATCGACGCCACACGCTTTAAGTGTTAATATTTCTTCAGTAAGGTCAGCTTTAAAAATCTCTGGCTTTATTTGGTCGGACATCGAACGTTCGTCACTTTCGTGCCACAGACGAAAACAGTTTCCGGGGCCTGTCCGTGCAGCACGGCCGGCCCTTTGTGTCGCTGAGAATTTCGAAATCCGCTGAAGTGTTAACTGCGAAAAACCAATTTTAGTTTCTATACTAGCACTTTTTTTTAAGCCGCTGTCTATAACCGTATCTACACTGGGTAACGTTAACGAAGACTCTGCAATATCTGTTGCAAGAACAATACGTCTTTCACTGTGCGGCTTTAAAATATCCCGTTGTTCAGAAATTTTAATCGAACCATGCAGTATATGGATGGGGATTTGTGGAAACTTTTTTTGAATGCTGTTCTGTGCTTTACGCATTTCACTAAAGCCCGGAAGAAAAACCAGGATATCTTTTTCCCCCTTATTCCATGCAAGTTCAACGGTTTGTACAACCGAATTGTAAAAATCGTGGTCGCAAACAAGCCGCTGCGGTTTAGCCCAATAGTTAAGTTGTAGCGCATGCGGAGCAGCCGCAATTTCTACAAGCACACAGTTTGGCAAATACGTTTCTAAGTTTTTTGACTGCAAAGTCGCTGACATCACGATTATTTTTATTTTTTCTTCAAGAATTTGCTTTTCAACGGCAAGACCCAGCGCCATATCCCCAAGTGCAGACCGCTCGTGGAATTCATCAAAGATCAAAACATCAATGCCATGCCAAAATTTTTCATCTTGGGCTTTTTTTATAAAAACACCTTCGGTCATAAAAATAAGCTGTGTTTCCGCACTAAATTTGGGTTCGAAGCGAACATGGTAACCAACTTCAGCTGCTAACTGCCACTGATTTTCAGTTGCAATACGGTCTGCTGCGCTGATGGCAGCAATTCGCTTGGGCACAAGCACTACAATTTTTTGAAAGCCACTTTTCATTAATGCTGGCGGCAACCGAGTGGTCTTTCCCGAGCCTGGCGAAGCTTTTAAAATAAGATTTGATGCCGCTTTGAATTTTTTTACAATTTCAGGTAGATAGGCATCGATCGGTAGGTTTATCACTGCGCTAAGCCGTGTAAACCAAAATCATAAATTCTGCTTTTTCTAATTTAATTTTAGCCCTTATATTTTTTGCCGTGCCCTCAAGTACATGTTCGTCACCTTGCGACAAATTTAAAACCACAAGCATTTTACGCTCAGGCAAATGCAGTTGGCACTCTTCAAGCATTTTCTTTAGACGGTAGGGCGTATCCATTAAGATAAGTGGCTCTTTGATCTTTTTGACCGCTTGCCAATCCTTTTCCCTAGCAACTGTTTCGGCCGCAATAAATCCAATAAAGTGGAATCGTCGAAGTCGTTCCGAGCTTAATGACAACAGCCCCATCAAGGCTGAGGCACCCAACGAACTTTTAATCTCGATATTTCTTTTGCGACAAAGTGCAATTAAATTATTTCCGGGGTCACAAAAAGCGGGGGTGCCACAGTCAGAAACCAAGCAGACATTCTGTGTTTCACAAATGGCTAGTAGGTTGTTTAGATCTTCAGACGTTGAATGTTCATCAAGCACTTCATATTTTTTGGCTTTGATATCCAGATGTTTTAAAAGCTTTGAAGTTTCCTTGGTCGATTCGCAAATAATCACGTCGGCTGCGCGTAAGGCCTCAAGCGAACGCAAAGTAATTTCATCTTGGCGACCAATCGGAGTTGCAACCAAAGTTAACATTTTTACAACCTTTTGAAATGAGGAATGCGTTTTATGGGTGCCGTCACCGTTTGCTTGCGTGCGTGCGTTGTATCCAAAAAAATAACTTCGACATCCGGGCAGTGCTGTAGAACCGCGTTTATATTAACGGGTTCATTTTCAAAAAAATACACCTTGTCATACTGCGAGCGATCCAGATTAATAAACCAGTCGCGCTTAAAAAGCTCATCATTCATAGAACGATGTGGTTTCAGTATAAGCTGGCCATCGCGGCACGGAAATCCCCATTTTAAAAGAACATCCTTTGAACCCTGACCTAAACGTAAAACGTCGCGACCAGTTAGGTAAAAAATTTGCGCTCCGGCGTGCTCTAGCTCTAATACAAATTCAATCGCTCCTGGATAGGGCACGTCATAGTGAA
>JANPNP010000471.1:0-2369 GCA_031427535.1 Bdellovibrionales bacterium
GCGGTATTCGTGCGGACAATGGAAGGCTGCGACATGTAAAGGAAAGCTGAGCTTACGAAATGCCGGGTCAAATGCACGCCCACAGTGCGGCAGGCGTCCGGTTCAGCCGTGCCGTGAATACCGAATTAGAAAAAGCGGGACGCGTAGCTGACTTTATCGAACTTGGTGAATTGATGTGTCGTGATGCTTTAACGCGCGAAGAATCATGCGGCGGGCACTTTCGCGAAGAACATCAAGTCGACGGCGAAGCAAAGCGCGATGACGAAAAATTTTGTCACGTAGCGGCTTGGGAATGGAACGGCGATGGAAAACCGCAAACGCGCAATACCGAGGACCTAACCTTCGACAATGTTAAACTGGCAACACGCTCGTACAAGTAAGAGGAAAATATGGAACAGAAAAAAAATATAAATTTAAAATTAAAAGTTTGGCGACAAAAAAATGCTCAGACTAAAGGTCAATTTCACGACTATGACGCTAACGAAGTGTCGCCAGACGCATCCTTTCTAGAAATGTTAGACGCTGTAAATGAAACGTTAATTAAAACAGGCGATGAGCCAATTGTTTTTGATCATGACTGCCGCGAAGGAATTTGTGGAAGTTGCGGTTTCATGATTAATGGTGCTGCCCACGGCCCACAAAAAGGCACCACTATTTGTCAGTTGCACATGCGCAACTTTAAAGATGGCGAACACCTAACGATTGAACCATGGCGTGCAGCAGCTTTTCCGGTCATAAAAGATTTAAAATGCAGTCGGTCTGCGCTTGATCGCATCATCACTGCTGGCGGATACATTTCCGTAAACACAGGTAATGCACTAGATGCCAACAGCACACCGATTCCAAAACCCGATGCAGACGAAGCCTTTATGTCGGCCGCATGTATTGGCTGCGGGGCGTGTGTGGCATCATGTAAAAATGCATCGGCTGCGCTTTTTACAAGTGCGAAAATTGCCCATTTAGCATTACTTCCGCAGGGAAAAGTCGAGCGCGATCAGCGCGCGCTAGATATGGTTGCGCAAATGGACGCTGAAGGTTTCGGAGCCTGCACCAGCACGGGCGCCTGTTCAGCGGCCTGCCCGAAAGAAATTTCATTAATAAACATTGCTAAAATGAACCGTGAATTTCTTCGCGCAACTGTTAATAGAAAAGAAGAAATGGGCGGCGGAGACATGGCTTAGTGAAGGATTTCATCACGATCTTTTTGGGACTGTCGATCGGAGTCGGCGGCTTTATGGCCGGTAGAAATTATGGTGAAAAAACCTACCGCGAAACGGCAGACTTTAAAGATCTAGTGAAGGCGCATGAAGAACTAAAGTTTACGCGCGCCGAATTAGAAACTGTAAAAACCAAGTTTCAAAACATTATTGACGGTGCTGACAATAAAAAACAGGAAGAAATTTTAGAGCAGATTCAACAGGTCTTTCTTGCAGATCTGGGTCTTGCAGTAGCCAAGCAACAAGCTTTTAAAATAAAACCTGTAATTAAAGAGCCGGCGACTGAAACGGCTGTAGTTGCAAAACAAGAAGTAAGAAAACAAGCCTCTGAAAATGTAGAACCAAAAGAACCAAAACCTGAAAGGCAGTACGACTACAAACGGCTTAAATCTTACGAATGGATTTTGACCAATTCGCGCGACCGTGAAGAAATTAAAAAAAACTTAAAAAATGTTGAAATAAAAAACTTAGATTTACTTTTAAAAAAGTCTACGCAGCCGCCACCTGACCAACTGGGATCTATTTTTGGGGCTTATCGTGGCCGAATCATGGACATTAATAAAAAAGAATACGGATCTTTAGCCGTGCAAATATTTCCCCAAATTAAGCCAGATGCGGAAACTTTACTTAAAGGTAGCATTAAAATTTTCAAAAATGGACAAGAGCAATCTTCGAAAAGTTTTTTAACAAATCGCTTAGCTTACCAAGCTCAAGACTCGGCAGGTTTTTTAATTGATAGCGGAAGTCAGTTTTACCAGGTTTATAAAATTTCTGAAACCCAGCAGCTTTCGGGTTACATGTATGAGCGCATGGTTAACGGCACTACAAAAACGATTGGAACTTTTGTTCTTAACCGGACCGATCAGTTTTAGTTTAAAAAATTATTGTAGATTTTTACCGAAATCATTGCACCTTTGTCCGGAGAACCTGTGTGCATGTTGTTAACGTTATAAAGCAGAGTTCCATTTGGAAGATTTCCCTTTGGACTCGCTACTTGAAAATAAACCTCATATTTGTCTTTTTCCCCTGTGCTTGCAAAGACGGTTGTTGTGCGCAAAATCCCTCCCGGATGATTTCGCTGATCAAGTTTCACTCCAGCCTCGACAAATTTTCCCTGATAGCTGTAACTGCCGCTTAAGGATGCGGTTGCCA
>JANPNP010000472.1:0-4477 GCA_031427535.1 Bdellovibrionales bacterium
TCCATCGGGCAGCGTACGCCTTTCGGTATATAACAAAATGATCCATCCGAAAAAACGGCTGCATTCAATGCGGCGTAATAATTATCTGTAATGGGAACCACAGTGCCTAAATGTTTTTGCACCAGCTCTGGATGTTTTTGCAAGGCTTCAGATATCGAACAAAATATAACACCGACTTTGTCTAATTCTGCGTGATGGGTTGTCTCAATACTGACGGAATCAAAAACGACGTCAACAGCAACCCCTGAAATACGCTTTTGCTCTTGTAATGGAATGCCAAGACGCTCAAAAGTTTTTATAAGCTCGGGATCAATTTCGTCCATAGATTTTAAATCTTTTTTTGGTTTCGGAGCTGAATAATACGTTAGATCTTGAAAATCGATTTTTGGATATTTTACCAGCGCCCATGTGGGCTCAGTTAACGTGATCCAGTGGCGATACGCTTTTAAGCGGTAATCAAGCATCCAAGCAGGTTCGTTTTTCTTCGCAGATATTTTTCGAACGATATCTTCATTTAAACCTTTACCCACGGTTTCTGATTCAATGTCGGTGGTGAAGCCGTATTTGTATTCGTAATTATCAGACATGCAGGACCTCGCTAAGCGGTACGGATCTGTAAAACTCTTGAACTTTTTTATTTAGGTTCGCGATCGGGTCCGTGATATTGCAGGTGGACGCGATATCGCACGTATCTTCACTTGAAAGACATTTTGTTAGGGCTAAGTGCCCTTCTAGCATTTCAGACAAGTCATGTACGGATACGTCGCTTAAAGAACGCGCTAAGGTGTAGCCGCCACTAGCCCCGTATTAGGCCTTCAGTAAACCCCGGGAAGATAGGGCCTGCAGAACTCGAGCAGTTACTTCAAACGGAATATGCATCAGATCAGCGATCTCTTTCGCAGATGTTAATTGCGTGCTTGGTTTTTGGCTTATATGCCGTAATGCCATCAACGCGTATTCCATTTTTCGGTTCATTTTGTTCATGTAATTCCCAGCAGATTCAAAGTCTTACAAAGTATATGAAGTTTAAAAGTCATATACGTTAAAAAAGATCGTATTTATGATATCAAAGTAGATGAGCTGGCAATGAAAAGCAAATGAAAATTGAAATGCCTATGGCGTGATAATTATACCCATTGGGTTTAATTGTCGGGCAGCAGAAACATCGACCGCATTCAGCGGCCCAATGATAATACGTTTATGGCGTCTGCTTAATTCAGTAAGCAAGTCTTTGTCGTAAAAACTCTGTTTTTTAATCTGTAAAGGATGAATAACAATGTCTGCCCGGAAGGAAACGGCCTCGATTAGATGCATTGATTTCATAGCAACAAGCCGCAAAATTTCAGGCTGGGTCGAGCCATACAGTAGCGTAGGTGCAATGTCTTTTAATGCTTTTGCCATGGCTTCATAAGGGCTTGTGACTATAATGTTTTCGCCTTTTTCCCAACCCATTTTTTTAAGCTCGTCAAAAAAAATAGCATGGCCTGCTTGTGCATTTTCAAAAAGATTTAATATTAATTTGCGACCCGCCAATTTATCTTTAACATCGACAAGCAGAACGACATCAGACGCCACATCTGTGTATTGTGAATAGCGAAGTGGCTTACGATTTTTAGTCCAATCTTTCAGTGGAATGACGACTTTTTGATCTATGGTCGAAGCAATATCCAAATACAAATTTTCTGATGAATCGATTGCCGAGGCTAAACCTTCGGGTGTTGGTTTTAAAAATACAATCGGTTCATTATTTAATTTTACAAATGTGAAAAGGGGATGACTGTAAGGGACAAAACTAAGTGAACGACCCCAAAATTTTACGGTCCAAAAAATTATTAGACATGCAATCAAACTGCAAAATGTGACTAAAATTATCCGCACTAAATCCCCGATATACTAAATAGGCTACTGTTGCAGTTACATTTCCCCGCATTGCTTACCAAGATAACGCTGCACGTGCTGATTCGCAGCCGTCATATCAGAAACATACGTGGCACCATGAATGACAGCATATTCTGCAAAAGACAAATTTTTAATTTTTTTAGTATTCCTTAATTTTTCGCGTTTTGCGGGCTCAAGTCGAAAAATTTGTTTAATGCTGGTTAGATTTTTTGCTAAATCAAAGTCATCAGCAACAAGCTCGTGATTAACCCGTTTTCTGGATTCAATGTATCCGGTCAAGATTCGCTTAGTACCTGTTAAACCGCGGTTGTAAGCTAAATAATTCAGCTGCTTTTTCATTTTCGCAGAAAGTAAGGGTTGGATTTCGGGAACATTTGCTAACATTTCATCAAGTAATAGCTGATCAGATAAACTGTGCAGATAGTAGAAAAGCATAGAGCGATACGGATTCTGCGGAATAGCTACCATTGCACAGCGATTTTTCACCGCAAACGATTCAATATCAAAATCGCCCATGATGCTTGATATACGGGAACACGACGGTCGTGAACTATTAAATAAATGATTGCGAACGCGTGCTACTTGATTATTTCCTAGTACTTTTTTTATACCATTTGCAGTGAACTGTGCCATTCCCGCATCAAATCCAGTTCGATTGATCGCATTAATGTGAAAACCACTTTCAATCATAATCTGTAGAAAATAATCTTGGGGACTAAGGCTGAAACAATCCATCACGTCGTGATATGCATTGTAAGTTAACGTCACATAATTTTCGGTCATACAGGGCCTACGTGCATTGGTAGTTGGTTTTCCATCTTCGTTATCGCACGCCGCAAAACCGCCGCCATAATTGCGCTGTGCAAACTGAAAACAACTGATCGGAATTTTTTCAGTCCAGTCTGATGAATGTTCGCGGTAGTACTGTTCGGGCATACGCAGAATAAGGTCTTCTAAATAATTCCTACTTTCCGACGAGCACTGTTCAAACGCATAGCGCTGCACATTTGGGCCCTTTGGCAAGGCAGCGGGTTCGCGCACAAGACTATCAAGGCCTTGTTGGTGCGCACAACTTACCATAAAAAACAACGCCAGTACCAATCGGACAAAGCCGGTTTTCACCTTGCCGCGCGCGCTGATTCGATTTACGATTTTGAATATGAAAAACAAAAAAAATTCCTTCGTGAAAAATAAATCTTTTTATTTATTTGTAGCTCCGCTTATCTTAGCACAAGTGACGGCTGCGGCGCCTCCCCAGACCTCGTCAAATGTCGCGGTTCAAATGGGTTCAATCGATTCGTTATTACAAGCTAGCTTTGTCGTTCAAATTGTTATCTTAATTCTGCTTAGTTTATCTATTCTTTGCTGGGCTATTGGCTGGTCTAAATACAAACAATTTAAAGTTTTACGTCAGTCAAATGAACTTTTTGACCAGCAATTTTGGAAAATGAATTCGCTAGATGATATGTTTGAAAAAATGAATGCTCATGCCGGAAGCTCGCATGCACGCGTATTCAAAGCAACGTATCTTGAAATGAAAAAAATTGCTGAATCCCCGTTACTTAAAAAAAGTGCGACGACAGATCCAGATTCGCCGCAATTATCAGGGATAGATAATTTAGAGCGGGTCATGCGAAAAACCATTGAAAATGAAATGTCAGATATGGAATCCCGCCTAACTATCCTAGCTTCAACAGGATCTACGGGCCCATTCATTGGTCTATTCGGAACAGTGTGGGGCATTATGGGATCATTTCATAAAATTGGCCAAACCGGTTCAGCTAGTTTAGCTGTGGTTGCACCCGGAATATCTGAAGCCCTTATTACTACAGCTATCGGATTGTTTGCAGCCATTCCTGCAGTAATTATTTACAATCATTATATATCTGTAATTCGGAAAGAAGAAATTGATCTGAATAATTTTACAGCTGATTTCTTAAATGTTGTAAAAAGAAATTTTTTTAAAGGATAAGTAATTTATGGGCATGGGAAGTTCGTCTTCAAAAGGAAGTTCAAAAGCGGTCATGAGTGAAATCAATGTGACGCCGTTTGTGGATGTCATGTTGGTATTATTAATTATTTTTATGGTGACCACTCCACTGATGCAACAAGGTTTAGAGGTCAATTTACCAAAAACTGCAGCGTCAGGTGTCGAGCTTCGCGAAGATCCATTTGTATTGGTAATCAATGCTAGCGGTAAAACAAAAGTAGGCGATATCGAAATTGGGCTTGAGCAAATGAAAGACAAATTGAAAGCTATTTTTGAAACCCGTAAGAATAAGCAAGTTTACATTCAAGCCGATACCAAAGTAGATTATGGCGTGGTGGCAGCAACCATGGCAGAAATTAGAGCCGCCGGAATTTTTAATATTAATCTTATTACTGTGCCCAAGGACTAATATTGGCGGCAAATCAGCTGATTCCCAAACATCAATCCGAGCAGGAGCGAACAAAAAAGTTCAATGAAGGAATTATCATTTCTTTTATTGTGCACGTAATTATCGTAACTGGATTCGTCCTGCCGGTTACATTTTTTAGCGAACCCATTTTAGATTTATCTCAGGCCGTTCGCGTTGAT
>JANPNP010000473.1:0-3044 GCA_031427535.1 Bdellovibrionales bacterium
CAACTAAAGAAGAGTCCAGCACGTTATCACAGACGGATATTGAAATAGTCATGAATGGTAAAAAAACAGATTTTTTTAAGTGTTATGGACAGACTCTACAAAAAAATCCCCAAGCCCGAGGCCAAGTATTGATTGGATTTAAAATTGAAAAGAATGGACAAACAACAAAGATTGAAATTTCAAAATCAGACATTGCTGATAACTCTTTTAAAACGTGTCTACTAGAAGTCGTGGCCCGCACACAGTTCAAATCATTTTCCGGCGACGCCATCCACACCATCTTTCCACTCAAATTCGAGTAGATTGCTGTGACCAACCCTGCTTTTTACGAAACTTAGGCTCACTAAAAAATCTGTTCGCTATGAACGCCAATGCCTCTGCTTTTCGATGGGGATTGCAGCTTTTAACCCACGAATGCTGCAATGAAGACTGAAATAAGGCCTCCCATACAATACTGGCGAACGACTTTCCGTTCCGAGGCCTAATAGCATAAATAAGTTCGCAGTCCATTGCAGCGGCGGTCTTAGCCAAAGTCGCCAAAGTAATTGCGCCTCTTGATTCGCACTCCTCATACTTAGAGTAAACAGGTCTAGTAATTTGTAGATTTGTCGCCACTGTGGAAGCTGACAGACATAGGGCCGTTCGTGCAGTTTTTAGCCAACCCTGATTACCAAAAACAAATGGTCTTCCATCTGTTGATAAAAGTTCTTCGCTGGTAAGTCCTGTACACGATTTGGAATAGTATTTTCTACACCAGTAACAAAAGGCCTTTTTTATTTCTTCTTCAGTAAATTCGGCTTCGCTTTTCATCTATTCACTTCTATTCTGTTTTAATTTTTAATTCTAATTTTTAATTCTAATTTTTATTTTTATTTTTGCTTTTGTTTTTAAACTATTTCGCTAATGAATTTGTTTTCCAGTCTTTTTTAAGTTGGTATCTAATATGCTGCGAGCTTCCTCTGTAAACTGGTACCACCTACCAGCAGAGTCTCCTCTGTAAGTTGGTACCCTATATACTGCAAACTTACAGAGGGATATGTAAACCATCGAATCAGGCCACGGCAGAATGTCGCGCCGAGATTCGAACTTATCGAGGTATTAGAATTAAGGTTAGAGTTAAGGTTAGAGTTAAGGTTAGAATTAGAGCTTAAATGAGAGTTATCGGTAGTCGTTGAAATAATCGATGTGGTTTGCGATCCATGGTTCGAAAAAGCCTTCAAGCTCGTAGACGTGACCTGCGTCGATTACTTTTTCGCGTAGGGGTTCGGCTTTGGTTGTCCATGAAAGTGAGATCATCTTTTTTTCGATGAAATAATTTTTTATCATTTCAAAACCTGATAGGCCCAGAATTCGCCTACGGGTTAATTCTTCGAAGGAAAAAACCAGCTGATCGAATGTGAAGCCGTATTTTTGGGTTAAGTCATCGATAATACTGCCAAGCTCTTCCAATGATAAGCGTTGATCTTGCACTAAGTCTAAGGCCACTTGAAACGTGTTCGAGGTCGGAAATGTGCGCCGGCCAAATTTTAAGTAATACTCGGGATCCGTATCAGTTGCTAAGTTGATATATATTTTTTCGACGGGGTCTTGCACCGGTATTAAGGATTGTAATCTTAAAATCTCGTCGATCTGGGCATGGGTAACGCCAAAATCATCTAATATTTCGATAAGCTGATTTTCGGTGTGACGACGGGCGCAGATATCTGAAAATAAATTATAAATGTTGGCATCAGATTCGGAATCATCGCCGAAGCAAAGCATGCGGACGTCTGGGCTTAAACGCGTTCGCAGTTGCAGAAGTGACTGCACTTTGTAGCCAACTTGCTTTTTTAAAAATAAAATTCGTTTCGGCGCTAAATTTCTTAAATTATCTTTATAGAACATTCCAACTGGCTTGATCTGATCTAACAAAAACTTTTCATAAATTTTTGATTCCATCTGCGGTGGTGAAGCCGAGACGAAAAAAATGGGAAGGTCGTCCTCTAAAAAATTTTTTTTGCGGTAGCGTCCAAGGCTGCGGATCAGACTTTGGGTGCCGGGAACATTTTTTTTAGTGAAGGCTTTCTCGAACACTGTGCGAACAAGGCTTCCTAAGGAGTCAATGGATGTGTCCAAGTAGGTTTTATCCAGATCCCAGATGTATACTTCGGGACTGCTTTGTATTTGAGCTTTGGGCTCGTAATCGAAATAAACGACATCTAAGTTGGTTGTTGAGCGCTGCTTCCAATGATTCATCCTCAATAGTGTAAATCCAAAATACCTTGTTTGCCAAAAGAAAGAAAATGCATTACGTAATTTAATATGGATAGAACTTTTGACTGGTGGAAAACTGAAAAAAAGGTCACAGAATCTGACCTAATTTTTACGCGTGCGCTCAAAACGGCGTATCATCAAGAATTATTTAATAAGGTCGCAAATTCGATGGTTGGCCTTCAGCCTAGTTTTTCTGAAGGTTTACAAATGCTAGAACTGGTTACGGATCTAATCCTGATGGATTATGGTGATTCACTATTTCTTTACACCGATAATTTAGATACGTGGAAAACGTACTTGCAGAATTTGCGCTACCCGATGACCACACATCACGATGATGCACTTAAAAATAGGTTCGAGAAATTGCCTTGGCCCAGCGGCGCGAAAACAAAATTTGAACGTCGTGGTGACCGCGCAGGTGTTGAAGTGCGATTTTTTATAACCTCGGTTGCTGATGTGACAAAGATGATTGCTTCGCTGGAACGCGTACAGGCCGAACTTAAACAATGAAATTTTTAAAAAATACACTTCCGCACTTTGACCGCATCGAAATAGCAGCCGACAGTCGTGATTCTAAAGTGGCTACCCGGGTACGAAGCCTTTATCCAAGTGAAATCATTTTTGACTTAGCTGACCCTAGCCTTGATCTCACTGGCAATGAACGCACGCATCTTGATCGCGCACATCGTGGTCCCATGAGTGCTGCCGAATTTGATCAATCTAAGAAGTCATTGCTGCTGACAACCTTTAAGGGACAATTTTTTAAACGCTGTCCAGGCGCCACGCAAAAA
>JANPNP010000474.1:0-5378 GCA_031427535.1 Bdellovibrionales bacterium
GGTTTAGAAACCGCATCATCCGGCGACATGCTTCTGCACGGTAAGCCTTACAAACCGGCCACAGCTAAAGAGGCCTTTCAACATAAAATTGGATTTGTTCATCAGCATTTTTTATTAGCTGAAAATAGAACTGTACTTGAACATTTTGTATTGAACTGGCCCACAAATTCTTTGTTAGCACCTGTCGATAACAAGGCATTATTGGTGAAAGTAAATTCATATCTAAAAAAGTTTGGTTGGAAATTAAATTTGCACGCCCGCATTTCGGAACTGTCGGTTGGGGAACAGCAGCGCATTGAAATTATCAAAGCCCTTTTAAATGATCCAGAAATAATTATTTTTGATGAACCAACCGCAGTTTTAGCACCGCAAGAAATCGATCAATTTCTTGGTTTCTTAAAACAACTGCAAGCTGAAAAAAAAACCATTTTACTTATTTCGCACAAGTTAAAAGAAATAAAAAATGTCTCTGACACTTTAACTATTTTACGAAGCGGAAAAAGTATACTGACAACCAAGACGTCAGAGCTTTCTACGGACGATATGGCCCAAGAGATGATCGGGCGGAAATTGAACCAACCCAATTTGGTGAATCGTAGTGGCGTTCAAGGGAAATCGCTATTTAAAATTGGAACACTTGAAATAAAAACTTTCGATATTTTAGGTTTTGCAGGCATTGAAGGAAACGGACAGAGCGACCTTATAATAGAACTGCTAAATTTGGCTAAAAAAAATAATCTCTCTGTTGCGGATATTGCGGAAGATCGTCTTAAATTCGCTGTTTTTTCGGGGTCGAACTTGACGGATCACATGGTGCTTCGCCACCCTAAAAAATTTAGTCGTTACCGCTTTATTGACACTGAAAAAGTCAAAAGTGCGACAGAAGAAATGGTGGCTACATGGGATGTCCGGCCACGGAACAGCCAAATTGAAATAGGCAGTCTTTCTGGTGGAAACCAGCAAAAGTTTGTCGTCGGTCGGGAACTGTATCATAACCCCGACTTTATCATGGCAGCGCACCCAACTCGTGGCGTTGATTTAGGCGCGCAAGAAACCATCCATTCGGCACTGATAAATGCAGCTACGATTGGCAAATCTGTAGCCTTAGTGTCAGCCGATCTTGAAGAAATCCTAAAACTTTCGGATCGCTACTGCATCTTGTTTGAAAATAATTTGCATGGGCCCTTTATGCGTGGACAATTGACCGAGTCTGAAATTGGACTGTATATGACCGGAAGCCACCCGCAACAAGCACAAGCGCTGCTGAAGGATCTAACGTGACCGTACGATCGGCTAAATTTTCATTAGCGCCTTGGTTAGGTTTTTTGTTGGGATTGATTGTAGCCTGTGGGTTAGCGGCAATTTTTAACGAAAACCCGCTGCATGTTTTAAAAATTGTAACTACAAGTTTCTTAAATTCTAAATACGATTTTGGCCTAACCTTATTCTACACGACGTGTTTGATTTTTTCGGGGTTGTCGTTTGCAATACCCTTGCGTGCAGGACTTTTTCACATTGGCGCCGAGGGCCAATTGGTTATTAGTGCGGCTGTTGCAGCAGCTGTTGGCTCGATGTTACAAATTGGAACTTGGGGGGGATTGATCGTTCTGGTTCTTACTACCTTAGCAACCGGTGCTTTCAGCGCCTGGTTAATTGCATTAATGAAATTTTATCGTCATGCCCACGAAGTTGTTGTAGCCATTATGCTAAATTTTATTTTCTCAGCCACTGCAACGTGGTTTACTTTAAATCATTTTCAAAATCCAAATTCGCAAAACCCTGAATCTGGTTTAATTGCGCAATCCTTACAGATTTTTAAAAGTGATCCGCTCAAGATTTATTTTGATCAAGCTCCGGTAAGTTTATTTTTTGTGTTTGCAGTTTTGATCTGCTTTTTTCTGAAGTGGCTAGAGTCGCGAACTCTTTTTTTTCGTATCATTGAAAGCTACGGTTCGAACCGCCAAGCTAGCCAACGTTTTGGTTTTTCTGAAATAAAAATACTGACTTCTGTTTTTTTGCTTGCTGGCGCGTTCGCCGCTTGTATTGCCTTAACTGAAGTTCTAGGCAGCACATTCCAATACAAACTGGGCTTTTCTGCTTCGTACGGGTTTTTAGGAATTGCCGTTGCCTTACTAGCCCGTAATCACTTTATTGGCCTCATAGGATCAGCTTTTTTATTAGCTATTCTTCACAAAGGATCTTCAGACTTAGATTTAGAAACCCAGTTTTTAACTCGTGATTTTTCACGCGTGCTACAAGCCCTGATTATTTTTAGCGTCTCGATTTCGTATTTTATTTTCAGAGATAAAAAGGAATCAACATGAGTACTGATTCGCTTTTATTTTTACTGGCACTTTCAACCTTTCGTTTGGCACTGCCTTTAATGCTAACTTCCGTGGGTGGCTATTTTTCAGAAAAATCCGGAGTTCCTCAAATCGGCTTAGAAGCTTTTTTATTGATTGGGGCTTTCGTTGCTGCCACGACGGCGTATTTTTCACAGTCACTTGTCGTTGGATATATTTCTGCTGGACTTGCCGCTTTAATTTTGGCGCAGCTATTTTGTTGGCTGGTGTTGAAGTTTAGGGGAAATGCAATTGTCATCGGGACTGGTCTAAATTTATTTGTCATGGGGTTAATTCCACTTCTTAGTAAGTCCATCTTCGATTCTACAGGATCAACGCCAGGCCTAACGGATGTTGAAACCCCACTGTTAATTCCGGTGCTAGTTTTATTTTCTTTCCTGACACTTTCCTTTTATCTATCCGAGAAAACAGTTTGGGGTTTGCAGATGAAGTTTGCTGGCGAAAAGCAACACGCACTAGCTGCAGTCGGAGTTTCTGCAGTTACTCGGCAGTGGCAATCCGTAAGTTACGGCGCCTTTGTAACGGGCCTTGCTGGCGCCATACTGTCGACTTATTTAGCCTCTAGCTATTCACCGCTGATGAGTGCGGGGCGTGGTTATATTGCCTTGGCTGCGGTTATATTTGCGGGATGGAATTTGCGCAAGGCTGTCATGATCAGCTTATTTTTTGGCTTCTGTGAAGCAATTCAAATTCAGGCTCAGTCAAATGCGACCGTGTCATCACTGGTGCCAGGCGAATTTATTCAAATGATTCCTTACCTGATGACCTTATTGGCTTTAGTTATTTTCAAAACAAAGCAACAGGCTCCAAAAGAATTGAAATAAATTCTGAACTGACTAAGATAGAAACTTAAGTTTATAAGTTTACCCTTTACAGTTGAGTGAGGATTCTATGCAGCATTTTAAAATTTTTCTGGCTTTAGCCACGACATTTATGATGACCCTTGGATACAGTTCAACGGCCCAAGCTTGGGGCGGCCGCGGACACGATGCCATTTGCCAGGCCGCAGTTTTCTTAGTGAAAAATGAAAACTTAAAAGATTATTTACTGAATAAGCCACACATCATGGGTCATCTGTGCAATGCGCCCGATGTGTACTGGAAATCATTGCCTGATGATGCACGTAAGTTTGGCGACCCAACTCATTTTATTGATGTGGAAATATTAGGAATTAAAATTAACGAAGTCCCAACTGATTATCAAAAAATTGTAGATAGTTACACTGGAGCTGAAAATAAATTTCAAGATGGTGCAAAAATATTTTCGGTCCCAAAAGAGTTAGGATCTGTTTGGTGGCGCGTTGATCAGTTTCAACGTCGCGCTATTGAAGAGGGTAAAAAAGCAAAGGCTCTGCCAGCACCTGTGGGTTCTAAAGAAGAACAAAACGAAGACCTTCCTTACAACCAAGCATTTTACAATATGACGGTAAATATGGGGCTAATGGGACACTTTGTAGGCGATGCCAGTCAGCCTTTTCACAGTACGACCGATTACGATGGATATGCTGCAAGCCACGGTGGCATTCACGCCTACTATGAAGATTCGGCAGTGATGCATTTTGGTCCTGATTTGGTTTCTCGCATCGTGAAAAAAGCTGCAGGAATACGATCGCCTTCATTTTTGAAACCAAAAACTGTCGTAGAAAAAATGCGCGCATTTAGCGAAGTCGCTGCCAGTGACATTAAGGCTGTACTAAAGGCAGACCCAGTGATCAAGCCATCCCAGTTAAGAATTGAAAAAGGCATGAGCATTAAGACTGCTGCTGAACGCCAACCCAGCACTGTGGGCTTTAAAAAATTTGAAAAAATAATCATCGAAGAACTGGCGCGATCAAGTTTATTGTTGGCGCACCTTTGGGATGCAGCTTACACAGAAGCCGGTGAACCTGTTGCCAAGTCTTACAAAAGCTATCGCTACCCGCTTACTCCGGACTTTGTAATGCCGGATTACTTCGTGATTAAGCCCGAGGAAAAGAAAACCAAATAATAGATGTACAATGTTTTGACACCAGTGAATTTTTCCACCTGTTAGTTCTCTGACTCTATGAAAATGCATATAATCACGTAAAGTCGTGTCTAAATGCGTGCATTAAGTATATTCGTATTATGGCTAAGTTTTACTGTCCTAGGTTGCACCGAAGGACGTAGTCCGCGATTGCCCATTTCGCGCGAAGACTCTGTAGACAGTGGCATCGTAGGTGGTCGCTTATTAGAAAAAACCGAACTACTTTCAAAATACGTGGTTATGATTTATTCAGAAAGTGACGAAGGCTCTTCGCAAACGTGTACAGGCACGCTAATTTCCGAATCGGCAATTTTGACAGCTGCTCACTGCGTGGCGAAAGACGTAAGCAAAACGTCTGCTTTTTTTAGTCCTAATCCGTTTGTCGATACTAATCCGCACGCGTTAACTTTAACAGATGTAATTACTCACGAAAATTATCTTGATAAAAACAAGTTAGGCCGTAATGACCTTGCAATACTACGTTTTTCAGGCGGATTGCCAGAAGGCGCAGCCATCGCGAAAATTGCACACAGTGGAATTTGGCACTTAAAATTGAAATCGCTCAAAGCATTAGGTTTTGGCCAAACCAGTGGCGGCGACGATTTAGCAAACAGCAGCGGAACACTTCGCATTGTAGAAATTCTCGTACCTAATTTTGATCCACACGCGCCAGAGTTTGAAATTTTACAAGACAACGCAAAAGGTGTTTGCCACGGAGATTCTGGTGGTCCAGCTTTGGCGCGAGTTGGCGGCATAGTCCAGCTGTTTGCCGTTGCCTCTGCGATTATTGATCCTGGAACTATAGACCTAGATTCATGTCATTACAGATCCATTTTTACCAACATAGAATATTACCAAGACTGGATTCAATCCAACCTTCGCTAGTCCTAGCCCCGACGGTTGTGGCGAATCTTTGCCTATGTTCTAATAGTGCTAACCCAACGAATTCTACAGGAGTGCAACCATGCAAATGTTTAGCTACCGCTTTGCTTTTCTTTTGATAATTTCTTT
>JANPNP010000475.1:0-3751 GCA_031427535.1 Bdellovibrionales bacterium
TAACGGATAGTTTGAAACAACATCCCAAGCCATTTGTTGCAACTGTCGGGCTTGATTTATAAATCGCTGCATACTGCACGCAGGCAATATAGTAATTTCCCAGATCATTTAAATGCACATCATCGCTGAAGAAATAATTGATGCCTTATTTGAAAAGTCTTAAACTAGGTCATACTTCGTGGGAGTTTTACGTGCGACGTAGGCCCTGATTTGTCGCTTTAGTGCAATTGAAACATCATCAAAACTAACGCCGTAAATAAAATGATCGGCAGCTGTTTGCTTGTTTTTTAAAGTGGTACGTACCGAGAAGAAATCCCCTTCGGCGATAAAAAAATTAACGATGATGCGTTGGTTTTCATCTAATACAAAATCAGATTTGAAGGAAATACCACCTTCGCCGATTTCAACACCCTGAACAACATTAGCTTGGCCACGACACAAAAATGATAAGTTCTTGCGAAATACTTTTCGCGGAAACTTTCGTCGGATTGGCAGCAAATCAACTACTGTGGACATACTTACGTATCGGAACAGTTGCTCAAAACCTTGTGTTTCAAGATGAGAATTATTAAACAAACGAAAAATTTTTATACGTAGAAAGTGTCGAACTGGTGATCATTCACTAAAATTCTAAAGCGAACACGACTTTAGCACCATGTTTTCAAGCCAAATGTGCGACGACACGGGGGACGACTTTAAAGCTTTATCGGTTTCATGAAGCACGACGAGTGCATCTTCTAATTTTCGAATGGGCCATAAGCGGGCCTGATCACAATAACTTTCTATAAAATAGGAAGGCACTTGAGCAAGACTTGCAAGTTTAGCCCCGCCAAGGCCTTGGTCCATCCCCGAGCGTACGGTCAGCAACATGCGAATGTGTCTAGAAAGTAAATGCACTATGCCCACTTCATTTTGCCCTTGATCCAGCAATGATACCAACTGTTCAAGCGCTTTCACGCGGTCTTTTTGTCCGATAGCGCGGGTAAAATCAAAAATATTTTCTTCACGGCTAAATGAAACCACGGCATTCACGTCCGCAAGTTCAATTGCGGTTTTCACCCCTAGAAACTGTTGAATTTTTTGTAACTGACTATCGAGTTCAGATAAATTATTTCCAACTAAGCGGTGCAAGCGGTGAATTGCATCCGTTGTTATTTTCATTCCTAAGTTTTGTGCCAAATGAGAAATCCATTGGGGAACTTGATTGTCGTACGGTTTTTTAAATTCGACACATACGGCTTTATCTAATAAAATCTTGATTGCCTTTTTTCGCTTATCAACTTTTTCCGCAAAAATAACAAATACGGAACTATCAACAGGATTTTCTAAGATGGGTTCAAGCTGAATAAGTTCACTATCTTTTAATTCGTGGGCATTTTTTAAAATAATCAGTCGGTGTGACGTGAAGACTGGCAGTGTTTCTACCGTATCTTTAACAGTCGTGATGTCAGCATCACTGGAATAAAATAACGAATAATTAAAATCAAATGTATTTTCGTCAAGCACGGCATATTTAAAACGATCGACACACTGATTCAGTAAATAGGGTTCATCACCAAATAAAAAATAGATGGACTGAAAATTTTTTGATTCCAGATCTTTGTACAATTTCTGTTGATCTATGACAGCCATCAAACCCGCTTCATACTAAAAATTTTCAAGCATCCGGTCGAATGCCGCTTGCATTAACTCTTTCGAGATTGCGTCCAAAGTCTGCCGCTTTGCCGAATGGTTGTAAAGACTGTTGCTGGTGTTAATAACTGGCAGCGTAATTTGTGCTGCGGTAAAATTTTTCGATTGCTTAAAATTACCGCTCCACAGAAGGGCATTTGAATCGCATTTTTTCAAAGTCAAATCGATCGAAACCCGAACTGCATATTCGGTGGCTAAAACCGTACCACCAGGTAAATACGGATTTGCCGAAGGCTCGATTACGGAATCTCCGGCGACGACCTCGATGGATGAAATGGTTCCCTGCAAGATGGCTTCAGCGTTACCACTGTCGTTTTCAATTTTAGCAACACGTGATCTTAAGGCCTCAGATTTCAAAGAGTTCGTAAAAAAAACTTCCACACCGGGCTCGACAGTTGCGTTTTTAAAAAGTGGTATTTGAATGCGGCGAACATTTCCAGGCAATGTTTCCAAGTTCGTGCTCAGATTGTAAGCGCAAGATGACATGACTGTGGTCGTTATTATCAAAATAATTAATACAAAAATAGATTTCATCTGCTTTAATAAACGCGCAAGGAAAGACGTATGTCAAACCCTATTCTTTTAGCTCCAGGCCCGGTTCAGCTGCACCCCGAAGTGCAGAAGATTCTGGCCCAACCGATGATTCATCATCGAACCCCCGAGTTCGATCAGGTCCTTGCACATGCTTTTAATGGCTTAAAATTTTTGTTTCAAACCGAACAACCTGTTTTCATACACACCTCTACCGGAAGCGGCGCTATGGAATCAGCATTGGTTAACGTCCTAAGCCCTGGCGATCACGTGCTAGCACTAGTTTCTGGAAAATTTGGCGAACGCTGGGCTGATATGGCACACACATTTGGTGCTGACGTACACCGCATGGAAATAGCGTGGGGCCAAGCGGTTTCACCGACTGATGTTAAGCTGTACTTAAAAAAAAATCCGCACACTAAAATTGTAATGTCACAAGCATGTGAAACCAGCACTGGGACCGCACATGATATTTTCGAAATCGGAAAAATTGTAGCACAGACCCCCGCCCTATTTTTAGTCGATGGAATTACCGCTGTTGGCGCGTACCCAATACCCATGGATGAGTGGAAAATTGACGGCTTAGTTGCTGGCAGCCAAAAAGGTATTATGTTACCGACGGGCCTAAGCTTTATTAGTTTTTCAAAAAAAGCGTGGGAGGTTGTGCAAACCGCTAAGTGTCCACGTTTTTATTTTGATTTACGAAAAGAACTAAAGGCCAATCAGAATGGCGAAACGCTTTTTTCTTCAAACGTTCCGCTGATAAAAAGCTTAAGCTTTATCTTAAGCGAAATTCAAAAGGTGGGACTTGAAAAACATTTTGCAGAAATAAAGCGCCGTGCTGATTTTACCCGGGATATGGCTAAGAAAATTGGTTTTACATTGTATTCGCAGCACCCATCTGATTCTGTAACAGCACTAAACTTACCAGCGCAAGTTACAGATGGTGTTAAATTTCGCACGCATTTTGAAAAAAAATATCAGGTGACAGTCATGGGTGGCCAAGACCAAGCCAAAGGAAAAATAATTCGGCTAGGTCACATGGGTTACATTCGCGACATCGATATGGTGCAGACCATGACCCGTCTTGCAAATGCACTGAATGATTTTGAATTCGCCGTTGATGCCGTAGAAATTGAAGCAGACTGCATCCGCTGGTTAAAGGCAAATCCACTATGATAAAAAAAAAGATCTTAATTTGTGACCGCTTTGCTATCGAAGCTCAGGTTTTACTAAAAAAAAACTGTAACTTCGAAGTTATCCTAGCGCAAACGCCAGAGCAAATAGCCATGCATCTCGCGGAAGCCAACGGATTATTAATTCGCTCAAAGCAAAAAATCGACACTAGCTTTTTGGCACAGGCAAAAAAATTAGAAGTGATTGTCACGTGCACTAGTGGTTTTGATCACATTGATTTAGTGGAAACAAAAAAACAAAATATCAAAGTGATGTTCACGCCTGAAGCCAATCAAATCGCCGCTGCGGAATTAACGTGGTCGCTGTTGCTTGCGTGTGTTCGTCATATCCC
>JANPNP010000476.1:0-2820 GCA_031427535.1 Bdellovibrionales bacterium
CGAACCTCTGCGAATAATATCATGGCAAAAAGCCGTAATTATGTGGTTTCAAGATAAAGTAGAAGTTCTAGAATATCACTCGACAAAAGTCAGGTCGGTTACCGATTCGTTTCACCTACCCAGTGTTTTAAGACTAAAAACGTACATACGGCCAAAAAAAGTAGATGGCGTTAGATTTTGCCGCGAAAATGTTTACATTCGCGATTTACACACGTGTCAGTACTGTGTGAAAAAATTTAATTACAAGGATTTAACTATTGATCACGTTCTGCCCGCGTCGCAAGGCGGTCCGAAGACATGGACCAATGTGGTGACCGCGTGCAGAGCGTGCAATCAACGTAAAGCCAATCGCACCCCTGAAAAAGCGAAAATGCCGCTGCTGAAACCCGCGCGCGCGCCGACGTGGTTACCCGTCATCGAGCATGAAGTTCATCCGGACACGTCACCCGTTGTTTGGAAAGATTATTTACGTTATAAAGCCAATTAGCTAAATGTCGATTACAAAAATTCCGGATTTTATTGCTGCAGCAGATACCATTGATTTGCGTCACCGCATCTTACGCCCAGGGCATGACATTAGCATTTGTCATTATAGCGAAGACAACTTCAGTTCGACATTTCATGTTGGTATCCGGGATGTTAGCAAAAAGATTATTGCTAATGGAACTTTCATGGCACAAAGGCACGATCTTTTTACCCAAGCAAAAAGTCCGTACCGTCTGCGCGGAATGGCAACTGAAACTGGTTTTCAAAAACAAGGATTAGGGCGCACGATCCTTATATTTGCCGAAAAAGAATTGCGCAAAAGAAGTTGTGATTTACTTTGGTTTAATGCACGCACCACGGCCGAAATTTTTTATCAAAAGTTAGGTTTTACTGCAGACGCTGTCATCTTTGATATTCCCACTGTTGGGCCCCATAAAGTCATGTACAAATGGCTTTAGGTCTTGTCTAATTAAGACAAACTTAAAGCAGGTGCATCATGATTATTTCATTCACAAGAAAACTACTTCTTAAAGAATTTGTCGAGATCGTTTCGGAAACTAACGGCATTTCGTTGATTGATACTTTAGATTTGATGATTTCATCCTCGTTAAAAAATAAAAACGCCGAAGCCTATTCGTGGATTACCGATTTTCGAAGTTTGCTGAACCAATTTATTACAAATGAAATTAACTTACAAAAAGTAATGAGCCACCCGTTTGCAAATGTTTTAGAAGATTTTTTCAAAGCATTTCCAATTAAGTATAAGGAAGAACACATTCATTTAACTGGTTCGTTAACTTCGGAATTTATTTGGACGCAATTAAAACCACTTATCGAAGGCACCCAGGCCAGTGTGTACAAACAAAAAATTGCCGAAGTTTATGGCGCAAGTGCGTGGCCAATTACCTCGGCCGATGACATTGATAAACTGATTCGCCTAAAAGACCATGAAGGTTTCACGGCCTATTTACGAATTTTATATTTAACCAAGCTTATTTTTATTTCAAAGCAAGCGCACGCCGATGCGGCTTACCACTTAGCGCACGAGCTTTACTACAAGTACAATGTGGGATTAATTCGCCTTAAGTTTTCTTTAAGCCGGTCGACTTCTAAAGTTGAAGAGCAAATTCCATATATTGACACTGTGACATCTGAAGATGTGGTTATGGGCTTGTATGACGGGTTTAAAAAATTTCAAAATGAACATCCAGAATTTAATTTTATTTTGTCCCCGTCTTTTCGAAAAGAAGCCAATTTCTTTGATGCTGCTAAGTTCAAAACTAGAAAAGAACATTTTCTTCATCAGATCGATGAAATTTTAGCGCTGATAGATAAATATCCGCAATTAGGTCGACACTTAAACGAAGTCGACACCGTTGGTGACGAACGTGAAATGTACCGCAAAGAACATTTTTCCGAGCTTAGTTCTGGCTTTAGAAAACTACAGTACCGCGGCTTTAAAATTAGATCCCATCATGGTGAAACATGGCACACGCTTAAGCGCGGCATCCAAGCCGTAGATAATGCGATGAACATATGGCACATCGATACACTGGAACACGGAATCAGTTTAGGAATTAATCCCAATTTGTATTTTCACCAACTGTATCAACGCGTGATTAAATACAACATGGAAGCGAAAGCCGTAACTGTGGGTACAGTTGATCATGCAGAACTTATGAATCTGGACTGGAGCCATCATAAACCCATTTTACAAAAACTTTTAGACGGTACCGTTTTAGATGAACAGGACCGCACGCATTTTTTGAAAGCAAAGTTTCATACGGCACGCGAAGTTGAGCAGTACCAACATGATGTACTAAATCGCTTGATTCAAAAGGATGTGTCGCTGGTGACGCTACCATCGTCAAATAATAAATTGACGGGTAAGTTTGAGGATTACAAAGACCATCCGTTTTCGTGGTGGGAAAAAAAGAATGTGCAACTGGGCGTGGGCACCGATAATTATGTGACGCTAAACACGAACTACGTGCAGGAAATGTTGATTCTGTTACTAACCGATCCGAACCATTTAAAAATTACGAAACTACTTATGGTAACTACCGGTGAAACACGCAGACCTTACATCAGTCAGCTGTTATGGAAAATGCGAAAGGATGTTAATAGCAATGCTCAGTTCAATTAAAGACTCGGCGGGTTGGCGCTTTGCAGTCATTTTAATTTTAGGTTTTGCAAGCGGGTTACCGTTAGCTTTAACAGGAACCGAGATGCAAGCGTGGTTAACAGTTGATAATATTGATATTGCAACGATTGGTTTTTTTACTTTAGTAGGTCTTCCGTACACTTTTAAATTTTTATGGGCACCGCTGATGG
>JANPNP010000477.1:0-1656 GCA_031427535.1 Bdellovibrionales bacterium
TTGACTTAGTTCTTACAGACGTTCGCATGCCGGACGGTGACGGAATTGAGCTGGCGCAAAAAATTCGCAATAAACATCCTGCAAAACCCAGCATCTTATTTATGACAGGCTTTTCTGATTTGCTAAATGAAGAAATCTTTCACATAGGGGCTGAAGGCAAGTTTACAAAGCCGTTTGACAACAATGCAGTCCGAGCAGCTATTGAAACGTGTATGCTATTGCCCTATCTTCGCTGGAACAAGGCTCCGATCCGAGACAACTACCGTTTAAATATCCAGCACACAGGAAAATCAGTACAACTTTTGGATCACGAGAAAATTGTTCAATTTGGGCGAGGCGGATTTTTTGCCAATTACTCTAAATCTTTACCAGAAAAAAATACCGTAATCTCTTTTGAGCTGATGTTAGAACAACCAGTACCTATAATTTTTTCTGGAAGTGGAATTGTTCGGTGGACTCACCCAAGGTCAAAAAATGTAGCCGCTGGAGTTGGAGTCGAAATCACTTATATGCCTGAAGCTGAATCAAAAAAATATTATGAACTTTTTCGTGATGTTCGTCCGTTTATTCCGTCGCCATACCGATAGCTTTGCAGTAAAAAAAATTTAAATGGATTGAAAATCGTTACGTAGTAGCCTTCATATTATCTTTAAAGTTTTTTAAAGATAATCGGCTGCTTAGCTTCGGTAATCTTCCCGATCTTAAATAATGGTGTTGTCACTATTACAAAAGATGGGTATTTGCGATCATACAAAGGTGAAACATATTCTGTGGTTGGAATGGTTACTAACCAAGTTTTTACCTATATCAGTAATCTTATGTATCACCCTGCTGTTATTTTTACGGTGATAAATTTAATCAAGTAATGCCCACTTGTTCCGAAGTCAAAAATTAAGTATTTTAATGACCTGGTGACTTAATCCGAAGAATGTAAATACAGAGTTCCCTTTACAATTTGTCCCAAACCTAAAACAGGGATCGCAAGAATTTTTTGGCCGATGCAGAATACCATTTATCACTCGGTTCAAATGATGCTTCATAGTCAACGATTTATTTTTAATCCAAGGTGCAGAATAAGCGATTTTTCGACTTCATTCATTATAGAACTTGGCAGCTTTGTTATAAGCTTACCAATTCGTGCTTTATCAAAAGCTCGAATTTGGTTCACTTTAATTTTTCCATTCTTTAGCTTTGAATCATTTGTTACAAGCACTTCATGCTTGTAAACCTTGTCTAGTTTTTGTGACGTCAGCGGTAACACCGTAACTAAAGACGAAAATTCGTTTGCGATATTGTTGGATATAATCAGACATGGCCTAGTTTTTTTAATTTCAGAACCGACTGTAGGATCAAAATTTCCCCAGTACACTTCACCACGTTTCATTTTCAAGACCGTCCATCAATGCACCTTCAGCTTCTTTTACCAATTCTAAGTCCTCGTCACGAGTTGCCAAATATCCCTCAATCATTTCTTCAATCAGGCTTTTAGCATCATCACGCTTAAAGTACAAATCAAGCGCTTCTGCTATAACAGCAGATCGCTCCCTTGGTTTAACGTTTTTTCGCAATTTCTTTGCGGTCTTTTCAGGAAGTGAAATATTAAGTCTTACGGCACCCATTTTGTATCTCCTGGAATCAGGCCACAGCGTCAGCATC
>JANPNP010000478.1:0-11406 GCA_031427535.1 Bdellovibrionales bacterium
CCGCCAACAGTTCCGCCAACGCCTACTCCGGCAATTGATGCTACGATTGGACCGGCTGCTACCAATGGACCAATTCCAGGAATTGCTAAGGCGCCTGCGCCAACTAACCAACCTAACGTTCCACCAAGTAATGCGCCAGTACCTGCACCAGCAGCGGCACCTTCAGGTGCTTTCGTATGCTTTTCATGCGCGAAATCTTTTGTTTCTGATTTATCCGGCATCAAGACAGAAATATCAGAATTACGAAAACCAGAGTATTTCAATTGGTCCACGGCATTCTCGATCGAGTTACGCGTTTTGTATATTCCGAAAACGGCAACTTTTTTGTTTTTCTTGTCTGAATCTGTTTTTCCAAATGTGTTCATATTACATCCTTTTCTTTGGTGTTTATTTTTTGGCTACTTCAAGTTCATTTTGAATTTTATAATTCGGAGCTGCTGCTACAGCTGCTTTACGTATAACCGCAACCTCGTCAGCACTGCGCACAGGCCCTTTTAAAATAACCTGTTTGCCAGACGTGATTATTTTCACATTCTTAGCATAGGTCGAAAGGCTGTCGTTTTTATTTAGGTCAGCACGAATTTTCCGCGTGATCTCGATGGCTTCTGGACTGTTGGATTGATCTTGTGCCGTCATTTCGACAACTGAATCATCACGTTTGTTAATGCCACTATTGTCCGGTGCGACAGCGGGTACATTCTTTGTTGCCGCTTTGTCGTCAGCTGCAAACGCAGTCATCGAAAAAAGAGCTGTCATACATAAAATTACTATTTTCATTTTTTAAGGCCTTTCGTTAGTTGAAGTTGATAGCAAAAAAAAGGCCCGAACAGATTAAAATAACCTGTCCGAGCCAATTTTAATTACTTATTTTGAGATGAAGTCTGCTGGCTTTGGCCACCAGAACGTTGCTGACCCATGTTTACAGAGCCCTTGTTACTTGAGCCTTGTTCATTTTCTTGTCCCGCTTGACTAAATTGTGATTGGCCCTGGGACGGCTGTTGTGTCGATTTTTCATTCTGAGCCTTAGGCATTCCCTCAGTTGCGCCCTTCGATACATCTTGAGATGAATTGCCAGTTGACGTCATCTTGTTTTGTTGACCTTGTTGATTTTTAGAATTTTGTTGTTGTTCCATATTTTTCCTCCGGTGATAATTGATTAAAGATCAAAATTGATCCAGTACTTCTATTTACACATTCAAGTTGCAATGGAGTAACCAACTTCAAACCCAGTTTAATCGCCGTAGAAAAATAAAATTGCCAACTAACAAAGTATTTTTACCCCAAAAAGGTTGTTAAGCCCCAAAAAAAAAGAGACAAAGATTTGCATCTTTGTCTCTTTAAGATCAGCTTTTTGTAATGTTGATTTAGTACCAGTACTTAACAACACCATTCACTGATAATGCATCAGGCTCGTCGCCCTCAACAGTTAAATATTTTGCGTTGGCTCCAAGTGATAATGACGCTTGATCATTACGGTCACGAGTAGGAATGTCGAAACCTATAATTGGGGCCGATGCTAATGTCGTTTCGTCATCTTGAAAAACAGCTCCGACGCCAAAACCTAAATAGCTATCGCGGATCAAAATAAGATCTCCGCCAAAGTTATAAGTCGCTTTTGCTAAGACACTCGTACGTTGTAATTTAGCTCCTGTAACGTTTTGCTCAGGCTCTGAGTAAGCAGCTTCAATTCCTAATCCAAATGGAATGTACGGCTGGTATCCTATGTCTATTCCAAATTCAGGTGCCGTGCTGAAGCTACCTTCGGGGCGCGCAGCTCCTAGCATTAATCCAATGTGTGGCATTCTTTCGCCTTCAATTGCAGATCTAAAAGCCGGAAACGTCGTTGATTCGCCTCGGCCAAAGTCAGCCGCTAACGCTGATACAGCGGTGACAGATATAAATGTTAGAACTCCTAAAAATTTTAGCTTTGTCATAAAAGTCTTCCTTTCAATTAATTGTAACTATTCTTAAAATACCAAAATGCAATTCTAAATCCAGCCAAAACGCAGCCCTATTGCAGTTGATGGAAAAAATTGTGGTTAATTTCCCCATTGCGAGGCATTATTTTGAATTTTGTTTAACGTAATTTTATTCATTTTCATGCTAAATAATGACAGATGCAGGATCTATTTGAAAGCCAACTTAGTGATAAACTAAAACCTCTTGCCGAGCGTTTGCGACCAACCACCGTTGCTGAAGTCATCGGGCAAGATCACGTGTTATCTGAAAAGCTACCAATTGGGAAATTATTAAAAAATGGTCATCTTTTAAATATGATTATTAGTGGTCCACCTGGAACTGGCAAAACCAGTTTTGCCAAAGCATTAGCTAGCACCGCGAAGGCCCATTACACAGCATTAAATGCCATCGATGCCGGAGTTAAAGATTTAAAGTTGGTAGGCGATAACGGAAAAAACAGGTTACTTGAAAGTTCCGAAAAGACGTTGCTATTCGTCGACGAGATCCACCGTTTTAATAAGTCCCAGCAGGACGTGTTGCTACCGTATGTTGAAAAAGGTTTTTTATATTTAATAGGCGCCACCACGGAACACCCAAGTTACGAACTGAACCGTGCTTTACTTAGTCGCTGCCAAGTTGTTTTTTTCAAGCGGCTTGAGGCCGAACACTTCCATAAATTATTTTTAAAAGTTGCAGTTGCTGAAGATGTTCCGCTACAGAAAATGTTATCAATCGATCAAACACAAAAATTAATTCAAGTGGCCGATGGCGATGGGCGGCGGTTTTTAAACCTATTAGAATCGGTCATTGAATTGTACAGGCTAAGTCCAAGCAACTTTTTATTAACTGATGAAGATATTGAAAACCTCATTGGAAAAAAAATTATTGCCTACGATAAATCAGCAGATCAGCACTACGACTGTATATCTGCATTTATCAAATCAGTGCGTGGCAGCGACCCAGACGCCGCCTTGTACTATATGGTCCGCATGTTAGCAGGCGGTGAAGACCCCGTATTTATCGCACGCAGGCTAATCATTCTAGCTAGTGAAGATATCGGCAATGCTGAACCGCGGGCTTTGCCACTTGCACTTGCTGGACTGCAAGCAGTCGAGGCCATTGGTCTGCCAGAATGTAAAATCAATCTGGCGCACGTCGTAACCTTTTTAGCTAGCTGTCCAAAATCCAACAGGTCCTACGTGGCACTTGGAAAAGCAGAAGCTTTCCTTCAGCAAACCGGCAGTCCCGATTTACCTGAATCTTTAAAATCGTCGCAAAAAGGTTCCAGCAAGTATTTGTATCCTCATGATTTTGACAAAGGATTTGTTGACCAAAATTACTGGCCGCCTAAATTAGACCCGCAAGAATTTTATGAACCTGTTTCTCGCGGTCACGAAAAATTACTGCTCGAATACTTGCGCTGGCTCCGTTCCAAATAGTGCGAACACAGTCTGCCACTTTTTAGTAAGTGGTGATTGCCAACTCATTTGCCGGTCGGTTGTTGGATGCCGAAAACTTAACTCTGCGGCGCGCAAGCAAAGGCCATCAATAGCCAAAGTTTCCCTAAAATAACGGTTATGTCGTGAGTCCCCGTGTTCACGATCACCTATGACCGGGTGCGATTTGCGGTTCATATGGCGACGGATTTGATGCCACCTTCCAGACTGTGGACTAATTTCCAGAAGCGAATAACGAGTCGTCGGAAATTTAGGTTGAATGCACTGTTGATGTTCAATCACTGCGATCGATTTATAATGGGTGATACACGGAACTAGCTCGCCAGTTGAATCTAATTCTAGTGGTAGATCTATAACGCCTTGGTCAGGTTTTAGCCAGCCACGGATAACAGCGTGATAAATCTTTTTAACAGTCTGTTCCTTAAACTGTGCATTCAACTTCGAAGCACTTATTTTATTTTTTGCAAATGCGATGAGACCCTCTGTTGGTACATCTAAACGGTGAATTGGATTTGCTTTAATGTTTTCGACATCCATTAACCATTGAACGCATGTGCGGCGTTTAAGTCCTCGGCGATGCCGTGGATTTTCAGGCGGGTGAACGAACCACGTGCTCGGTTTAAATAATATTAAAATGTCTTCGTCTTGGTAAATAATTTGCGGAGTTAAAAACTCTAAAGTCTCAGTCATGAATTAAATTCTATTCTAAAACGCCTAATGCTAAATTAAATTTAGCATTTCGTTTATCATAAATTCCTGTCGTCAGGGTTTTATAATCAAGCATCGAATTATCTGCGAAGGCACAGAACAGGGTTGTTTTCCCCTCAACGGTAGTTAAGGTGACCAAATGGCCGTAAGGTTCGCAGTTTTTGATGTTATTTAAATAGGTGCGGATGGCAGCGACATCAGCGGTATCGTTAAAATAGCGAACCAAATCAAGAGTGCCTATTGCTGAATCGTCAAAGGCGCAAAAACCAAATAGATCAACGTCATTTTTAGCTTCAAAATAAATACCTTCCATTTGATTGCAGGTACGTATTTGAGGATTCTTTTGAAACGCGCCACTGTTCAAGGCAAAAAGTGTAGCGAATGTAAAAGTATAAAAAAGTGAATTCATCGGGGCCCCTTCAGTTTTTGACCTAGGGTTTTAGTACCAAGGTAAGTAAGCCGGTATCAAGTAAAATTCCAAAGAATGTGGTAAATAAGCGGTAAATAATTGGTGCAATGGTTAAAAATTTTCTGCAAAATTGAACAATGAATAAGAAGATTTTTTCTTGGGCTCTTTATGACTCAGCCAACAGTGTTTTCTTTACTACCGTAATGGCAGGCTTTTTCCCACTTTTCTTCAAAAAATACTGGAGCGGGGACGTCGCTGCCGTAGTCAGCACGCAGCGCTTAGGGTTGGTACTGGCAATCTCGGGGCTATTACTAGCAATTTTATCTCCTACACTTGGAGTTATTTCAGATAAGCGGCGGGCTAAGAAAAAGTTTTTGTTTAGCGCAATGGTTATGGGGGCTTTAGCGACTATTGGCTTGTATTTTGTACCGCAAGGGGATTGGTCCACGGCTGCAATATTGTACGGCTCTGCATTGTTTTTATGTTCAGCAAGCTGTGTATTTTATGATTCGCTTTTAACAGCCGTAGCGACTCGGGATCAATACGACTTTGTCTCGTCGTTGGGATATTCGATGGGTTACCTGGGTGGCGGGTTGGTGTTTCTTTTAAATGTTTTAATGTATTTACATCCCACATGGTTCGGAATTTCATCTGACATACAGGCAATTAAGATTTCATTTATAAGTGTTGGAGTCCTTTGGTTTTTGCTAACGCTGCCGTTGATGCGAAACGTTCCTGAACCCGAAACTGAAATTTCTGCCTTAGGCATTGGTACCCTTACCAAAGAGACTTTCACCGAACTTGGTCATACAATACGAGACATTTTCGCGAACAAGAATCTATTTTATTTCGTCTTGGCCTACTGGCTTTATATCGATGGCATATTTACCGTTATGGCCATGGCTGTTGATTTTGGCCTGTCGCTTGGGCTTGCACCCGCAGATTTGATTAAGGCACTGCTAATTACACAGTTTGTAGGATTTCCAAGCGCTTATATGTTTGGGGTATGGGCATCGAAATGGAACAATCGAAATTTGATATTGGTTTGCTTAGCCATATACGCCGTAACCATAGTTGGGGCGTCACAAATGACGACTGGAACTCATTTCTTTATGCTAGCTACGGTTATTGGCTTAGCCCAGGGCGGGGTTCAAGCTTTGTCGCGATCTCTTTTCGCGCAGCTAAGTCCACCAGAAAAATCCGGCGAGTATTTTGGATTTTTTAATTTGTTAGGTAAGTTTGCATCAATCATTGGACCCGCAATGATCGCATTTTTTGCACACTTCACCGGAGACTCTCGAAAAACAATTCTTAGCTTACTTGTGCTCGTGGGCGCTGGCGGATTTGTTCTTTTGAAAGTGCAGAAGCCTACGCATTAGATTTTTATTTTTCTTCAGGCTGCTTAGATTGTTCGGTAGGTATGGAAGCTTCAAAATCGGCATTGTGGTGATTTTGTATCTCTTTGGCTTTTTTTCCAGTTATTCCTATCCACTCAGGAAAGAAAATTCCTAAAATAACAAACACAATTGTAATAAACACAAAGAAGCCAAACATCACCCAGACTAAATCCATGCCTACAGGTAAAACAATCTGTGACAGAATACAAGGTATTTGGTAACACCTCACGCATGTCCTACAATCCAAAAGATCACTATTTTAAAAAAGCGAAAGAGCAAAATTTTGCGGCTCGATCGGTTTTTAAGTTAGAAGAAATTGATCAAAAATTTAAAATCATTCATCCACATCAAAAAATTTTAGATTTAGGTGCCGCACCTGGGTCGTGGTCGCAGTACTGTTCTAAAAAAATTGGTCCTACAGGTCGCATTCTAGGGATTGATCTGTCGACCGTCGAAATTAACTTGAAGAATGCTGTGTTCGTTCAAGCAGACTTGCGTGATTTGGAATTAGAAAATATTATAAAAGAAAACGGATTTGAACCACCGTTTGATGTCGTGGTATCTGATATGGCGCCGCGAACAACAGGAATTAGGTTCACTGATCAAGCTAGATCTTTCGAACTATGTGAATTAGCCCTGGATATTGCTAAGAAATTTTTAAAAAAAGATGGCCATTTTGTGTGTAAGCTTTTTCATTCCGACGAATTTGCGACGCTTCGCAAATTGATAGAAGCAAATTTTCAGCGCTTCGAAGCTGTTAAGCCGAACTCTACACGAAAAATATCCAAAGAAATTTTTTTAGTTGGGTTAAAAAAATTGTGATTCACATTGTATTTCAAAATGAAAACTTTGTTGTTTGTGACAAGCCAGCCAGCGTTCTTTCCGTGCCATCTCGGGATCGACATGATCCACGGGCCTGCCTAGGAATTGCTTTACAGCATCAATTAAAACAAAGTGTACTACCGGTGCACCGCCTAGATTTTGAAGTCAGTGGCCTTATTCTGTTTGCACTTAATAAAAAAGCGCACCGCATATCGCAAGACTGGTTCGAAAAAAGATCGATCGTAAAAATGTACACGGCTGAAACATCTCTGCAAGATTTTACGCACTGGCCAGATTCAATTCCAACTGTTCGTGACAAAATCGATTTGCAGCTGCAAAAAGTTTTTCTTTGGAAAACACAAATTCAGCGCGGCAAAAGAAGGTCATTCGAAAGTCCGCACGGTGACTGGGCTGAAACGCGTGCGCAAATAAAAAATGTTATGGACTTAAAGGTTAGCTGGGATCTGTTTCCCCTAACAGGTAAGCCGCATCAGCTACGACTAGAACTTTCTCGAAGGGGATTTCCTATCCACGGTGATACATTATACGGATCAAAAATAAAGTTACCTGAAGCATCCGGCATTTTGCTAAAGGCGGTGCGCTTAGATTTAAATCGTGTACCTGATCGATTAGGCCTGCCTGCTGAATTATCTTTGATACCTAATAATCTTTCCGCATAGCTTAGTTGAGGTAAACACATCGTCGATAGTATTGACAGTTTGCGACTTTCTACACACTGCCGTATTCGTTACATCTTTTTAAAGTTATTTCTGTTATTAAATGTCCTGAAAACAAATAACTTTTAGGAGAATATTATGAAACAAATAATCCTTTTATTAACTCTAGCTGCAGCTCAGATATGTCAGGCCGATATGACAAATGCGTCGTACGACCGTGCTCACACTTCAATAATTGCAGAAGCGATTAAGCAAAAATGTAATGTTGACGGCGCGATGCGAATTACAGCTAGCACTGAGCAATCCGTTTCAGTTGATAACGGGATCACCGATATCTATTACACGACCGAAGTTCAAATTCAGGAAAAAATGGACCAGTTTTCGTCTGCAACTATGGCTTCTGTTAAATCAATGAAGTCAGATATGTATGATCACAGCACGAAGAATTGGGGCGCTTACTCTGTTATTTCTGTTGAATGTGCGTATTAATTAATTTTTTCTAAAGATAAATCGAACGCGCTGTAAGTAATGACAGCGCGTTTTTTTTATGTTATCAAATATTCATAGGAAAAATGGACGACTCAGGCAATACATCAAAATTCAAACTTTTAGTACTTTGCAACTAAAGCAGTTGTCCAAGTAGTTGTATCTTTTTTCAAGGGTGATACAGCCGCTTCATTATGATTAATTAGAAATGACGTCTTTAAAGAAAAAATATCTGTCATAGCTACAGATAAAGAGACTTCTGCATTGGTGCGTGACTTATCTTCGGTTTTTAACGGCGACAAGTGCTCGACCCATAGCCTGGTTGAAGTTGAAGCTGAAATTTTGTAGTCAGCTTCAGTGTAGGCTCGGATAAAGCCGCCATTTGTTTTATCAACAGCGCCACCAACATAAGTTGTGGCATTTTGGTAGCCTAGTTCAGAAAACCAGTTTAAAGAATCTGTTTTAATGAATGTGTATTTTAAGCCAATATCCGTTGAATCACGCTGGATGAAAACACCATTGTAAGGATCATGTTCTGCTCTATGTTGTAGAAACGCACTTAGCAAATCTTTTGTAAAAATTCTTTCGTAACGAAGGCCAGCATCCCACGCTTTTGTGCTTTCCGTGCCCCCTGAAGTAGACCGAACGTACTTACCAAATATTTTTGCTAGATCAAATTCAGACACAGCGTACGTATTTTCTGTTTTTGCGCTGTATGTTTCATTGCTAGCATTTCCGCTGATCACCACGGCACTGGCTTCAGCTGATCCAGAAAACTTGGTTTCCTGCGCCAAAACTGCTGTCGATAGTAAAAAAGTTGCAAATAGTAAAATTGTTTTCATTTTCTGTTTCTCATTTCTTAAGTTGTAAAATAGTTCTATTTTTTAAGTGAATCTCTGATTTCGCGTAATAAAATTATATCTTCTGGCGCTACGGCTGCGGCGGCTGGTACCGCCAGTTCCGCTTTTTTTAAAGAATTCATGCCCTTAATAATAAGAAAAAGGGCAAATGCAACGATAAGAAAATTAATCGAAGTTTGTACAAGTTCACCATACCAGATGGCGACTTCGCCTTTACCTGCTACATCGGCTGCTTTTAAAATAATTTTTAGTTCGGCAAAATCCATTCCTCCAACCGCAAGGCCAATCGGAGGCATAATAATTTTTTCAACTAAAACGGTGACTATTTTTCCGAAGGCCGCGCCAATAATAACGCCGACAGCTAAGTCGACAACGTTTCCTTTCATTGCAAATTCTTTAAATTCCTTAAGTGCTGACATCTGACCTCTTTATGTTGATTGTTAAGTTTCTTCAACAAAAGCCTACAGGAACGGTCATGCATTTCAAATCCAAAGATTGAGCATTTTAGAACATTGATAGACGAGCAGAAAAACCAGCAGCTTCAAATGTTGCGAGGCAAGACAGGCCTGATCTATTTAGCGCAACCGATTTCAAGAGAAGCTAAAAGAATAGTAAGTTAGCAGCTTGGAAGAATTAGGCGTGATTTCAGTTCGCGGCTTCTGCGCATGGGTCTGTGCAACACTCTTAAAAGGTCATGATGGGATAAAATGGCAGTGGGGAAATCAACGGATTGACTCGACCAATCCACTTTGGGTTGAAGAAAATATAAAAATTGGGTCTATGATGTTCCAAGAAATAGTAATTTACCGAAATCAATTGTAACCCCAGCGTAAGTCGCATCTAGAAAAGAAATAAAATTCTGGCAAAGATGTGCCAGTAACAAATCAGCCGCTAAGAAGCAACTTATCGAAGAAATCCTATCGATCAAAGAACAGTATCAAGTTGAAGTGGGTTCAAAAAAGAAAGCCCTGGCCAAAATCGATTAAGACACGAATTTTAGTGCTTGCGCAATTAGGAATGCCGATGCCTTTGATAGCAAACGCGGTGAAGGTACCGCACCAAACAATTATGGCTTGGCATTATGCAAGTCGTAAAATGAGTGATTCCAAAAACGAGTTCCATGCACTAGAGATTAAAAATCCAACTGTGACAGTGGGAGAAGTTCAAAACTTACCCGCGGTAGCGAAAAAATATGAAGATATCTAACGGTTCGGCACGGTAACTGGAGCGACAAACCAATGGGATGGCGCTTCGAATGCATTCAGTCAATTTTTTCCCGACGTGAAGACAGACCTATCAACGGTAAATTTTGGTGTATATTTAGATATCAAAGATTTCTATTCACGGAATTCAAATGCAATTAATGGCTCATGGTTCAATCGATTTATTTTTAACTTTATTGCTAATTCAACAAAATCGAAAATTCAGAAAATTAGAGCGACCAAGTAAAGTGTGGAGTGCGGGTTTAAACTATGCTTGAATAATAAGCGCAGATATTTTCATAGAGCATTGTTCTAATACTTCTTCTGGAGCTTTTTCGATAAACTTGGCTCGCCTAACTTTCCAGTCGAGATTTTTGAGGTGATCAGATAAAATAGCGCCTTTGATTTTTTTTCCTGAGACCATTACTTCAAAAGGATATCCCTTTATGTTCGAAGTAATTGGACAGCAAACAGCGAGTCCAGTTTTTTTATTATACTTTTCTGGAGATAAAACAAGAGCTGGTCGTGTTCCTATTTGCTCGTGACCAGCTTGTGGTGTGAAGTTAAGCCAGACAATATCACCTCGATTTGGTACATAGCTCATCACCAGACCTCATTGCCTTCGGTTTTGCAGTCCTCCTCTGAGTGCAAGTTACTTTTGGTAATCTGCTCCAACAGAGCATCTAGAGAGTATTCTTTTTTTACGGGGAAAATAACAATTGTTCCATCCTTAGATTCAACTTCTACTTCCGAGTTTTCGCTGAGATTTACTTTTTCAATGACTGCTTTAGGAATTCGAACTCCCAGCGAGTTTCCCCATTTTTGAATTTTTACTGACATATTTCACCTCGCTGACAAGCTACACTATAGAGTATATACATTGTATAAACAAAAATCAAGACTGAAGTAAGTAATTATGGTTCTTGCACGGGAGATGTATTGAAAATCAGGCAACTTATTGAATTAACTTGATATTTCGGAAAATCTTAAAATGACACATTTGGTGCCTCGGGCCGGACTCGAACCGGCACGGGATTGCTCCCACAAGATTTTGAGTCTAGCAAGTCTACCAATTTCATCACCGAGGCACTGTTTTGTTGTGCCTTAGGTATACGTTTAAAGGGCCATCGGGTTCAAGAAAATTTTTCAGGGTTGTAACCAAGAATCGACACTTTTTTGATCACTTCTGCAAATTTCACAATTCATCATTTCTGCAAATACTCTGGAAGTTTCAATACGTTGCAATTTTTCTCTACTTCGGCCGCATCTTGGCACTCGGGTTGCTCAAGTAAAGATTGTTCATTTTTTTTCATTGGGGAGATATCTATGAAAAAGCACATGTTGTTTCTGATTCTTGTATTAATGTCCGCTCAAGCTATGGCTCAAGTTGAAAGGAAGCCTCCTACGGCACGCTGGTGCATGAATTGCC
>JANPNP010000479.1:0-6619 GCA_031427535.1 Bdellovibrionales bacterium
CTTCGTTTCAGGAAACAGTAGCGTCATTAGAAGAATTATCCAGTATGGTAAAGATGAATGCTGATAATGCCAGGCAAGCGGCAGTGCTTTCGCAAAATAGTTGTAAGGCGGCCGAGACTGGTGACACTGAAATTTCAAATCTAATTATCTCAATCACCGACTTGTCAAAAAGTTCTAAGGAAATTCAAGAGATCACGACGGTAATTGACGACATAGCTTTTCAAACAAATTTATTGGCGTTAAATGCGGCGGTGGAAGCGGCGCGTGCTGGTGAAATGGGGGCCGGTTTTGCTGTTGTCGCGGATGCTGTTCGAAGTTTAGCACAACGAAGTGCGGCTGCAGCTAAAGATATAACAAAATTGATTCAGCAAAGTGTGATAAAAACAGATAAGGGTGTTGAAGCAGCAAATAAAAGCGGAGCGGTGCTAAAAGAAATAGTTGCGTCAGTTAAGAAGGTCGCCAAGCTAAATGAAGAAATTTCTGCGGCCAGCGCAGATCAGGCCAGTGGACTTGGACAAATAAATGTTGCGATGAATCAGTTAGATGCGGCAACACAAGCTAATGCTAATTCGGCTAGTCAGTCTGCGACATCATCAGAAGAAATGTCTGAACAAGCTTCTACACTTCAAGAAATGGTGTTGGCACTAACTGAAGTTGTTCAAGGTAAACAGAAAAAATCAGAAGTGTTTGCGACGGCGTCTAGTGATAAAAATTCAAGAAATTCTAAACCAGCTGTGGCCGCATAATATTGATAATGCTTAATAATTGAATATTTTTTTAAGAAAAATCGTCGATTTAAATGATTTTGTTCTTTTAGTGTGAAAATCCCCGTGCTAGCGTTTTTGTAAGCTTTTTAGCTAAGGGGAAAAATGAAAAGATTAAAATCAGCAGCATGTTTAGTAATTCTATCGTTCACGTTTTTTTCATCAGCGCTGGTAGCGCAAATTCAAATGAATCCACTTATAGTCAACGGACGACCCGTTCGTGTTGGCGAAAGTTACGCAGCACATACGGTTGCTGTAGGCGATAACGCGCTTTTTTGCTCGGGCGTTGTAATAAGTCCTCGTCATATTTTAACTGCAGCTCACTGCGAAGATGGTTTAGTGGGGGGCAGAGTTTTTTTCGGCCTTGATTCGGCACACTTTGAATATCGGACCATCACTGCAGTGACATCACACCCGGACTATTGCCGGCAAAGCAATTGCGGAACCTTAAATTCCGTAGATGATTTCGATATTTTAGTAGTCGAATTCAGTGGTCAGCTACCGCAAGGTTTTGCGCCAGTTGAGGTTGCATCTAAAAGCGATTTAGGAACCGGAACAAAAATTCATTTAGCCGGTTACGGAGCAAACGAGTTCGGACGTTTCGAAGATATCTTAAAAGTTGCACAAGTTCCTTTCGAGCGCATGAATGGTGCTGCTGAATTTCGTACAACTGAAACGTCTGCGGGTACATGCCAGGGCGATTCGGGTGGACCTGCGTATATTTTAAAAAATAATAAGTTGATGGTTGCTGGTCTTACCAGCCGTGGCGACGGGCCTTGTCGCCGTCTTGGAATTTACACAATGGTAAATTATTTTTCAGACTGGATAAATGGCATCACCAAGTAATGAGACGAAATCGGCATTAAAAGTTTTTCTCAGAACGTTTCTAATGCCGACTTTTGTTGGTAAGGCTTTGGTCGTTTTTTTTGGATTAAATTATTCTTCATATCCTGGCGAAGGATACGGTTATGGATTAGCTGCTTCGCTTGCTTTTACCTTTATCACCCTTACAGCCTTTGCCTGGAAGTATCGAAATCAAGAGGAATTTTAATGGATCTGTTGATTATATGAAACTTGAACACCTAGCTACATTGTTCTTTGTCGTTGCACTAGTTCATACGTTTTTAATTCCGGTAATTGCTCGAGTAACATCGACACTACAAAAAGATTCTGTAGCCTATAAAGTGCTGCATCTCTTAAGCGAAGTTGAACTGATATTTGCATTCTGGGCACTTATATTTCTGATGGCATGGATTTTTCGAGAGGGAACCGAACCAATTTCGCAGTTCATGGTAAACTTAAATATTTCTGAACCATTGTTCATTTTATGTATTGTCCTGATGGCATCTGTAAAGCCAGTCCTTCAGTTTGTAAAGCGTGCTCTGGTGATAATAGCCATCAGCGTAGCCAAATTTTTAAAAATTCCATTAGTAATTTGTCAGATCGCTATTCTACTAACGCTTGGACCGTTATTAGGATCCGTTATTACCGAACCGGCCGCTATGACGTTAGCCGGTCTGCTGTTGCTGCAGATGTTCAAGGATGTAGAAATTGATACAAAGTTTCTTTATGCCGTGCTGGCAGTCCTTTTTGTAAATGTATCTATTGGAGGTGCATTAACCCATTTCGCAGCACCACCGATATTAATGGTCGCACGAATTTGGCAGTGGGATTTTTTGACGGTTTTCCGTAACCTAGGTTTTGCTTGTATCATCGCAGTTACCGTAAACACTGCAATTTTAGTCGTATATTACAAAAAACACATTCTACAGTTGCGGCCATTAAATGCAGAGCCCACAGCTATTCCCCCTTGGATCACGATTGGCCATGTGGTGCTGATCGCTTTATCAGTATTTTTTTTACACCAGCCAAAAGTTTTAATTTTGCTGCTTATTTTGTTTGTTGGATTCGTTCAGTTAACGCGAACATTTCAGGAAAAATTACGCTGGAAAGAAGCATCATTCGTGGCCCTTTTTCTAACCGGATTACTTGTGTTAGGAACATTTCAGCGCTGGTGGCTGGAACCCGTCATATCAGACTTAGGTGAAAAAATTATTTTCTTTGCAGCAGTTGCTTTAACTGCAGTTGTGGATAATGCCGCTTTAACTTATTTAGGGGCGCAAGTTCCAAACTTATCAAAAGCCGCTCAGTGGGCGTTGGTATCGGGTGCGCTTGCAGGCGGTGGATTGACGATTTTAGCTAATGCGCCAAATCCCATTGGATTTGCGCTACTGAATCCACTTTTTCCGTTAAGAACTTTAAGTAGTGCTAAACTTTTTGCAGCTGCCGCTATTCCCACGGCAGTGGCTGTTGTCAGCTTTATTGTGTTCGGATCGTTTTAAATAAAAAGCTTCGTCTGAAGAATTTGTGGATGATTTCACTAAATTACAATGTCAGAATCAGAAGTCGGATTCTACGGTCGGATTTAGAAAGTATACACGCCTTTTTTAAGCAAACTTGTTTTACCCCATTCTGTAACTGTGCACCCTATATACTGCAAAGTTTCGGAGTAGGAATAAATGGGTTTAAACAATTCGTGGGTAATTTTTTAAGAGTTTAGATTAAAACTAGCAGTAATTACTAACCCACAAATATTTTTAACGAACCAATAAAAAAAGGATAACTTTCGTTATCCTTTTTTTAAGTAAGAAAATAAAACTAGTAATTACTTAGTTTCAGTTTTTACTTCTGTAGTTGCAGGAGCCATTTCAGTTCCTGTAGCAGCTTTTTCACCTTTTTTGTTTTTCTTAGCTTTTTTAGCCATTTTCTTCATGTCATGGCCTTCTTCTTTTTTCATTTCCATAGTTGTCGGAGCAGCAGCAGGAGCTGTTGTCGTTGTAGTTGTAGTCTCAGCAGCGTTTGCAGCGATAGCTAATGCTAAAGTAGCGATAAATAATTTCATGAAATCTCCTTGATTTTTTAAAGGCGTAATTGCCTTCGATGCTTTCAGGTTACGCCAATCGCATGCGGTTCAGATTAAATACAGATTAAAAAAATTTAATGTTCAAATAGTGTCACGATCCATTAAGCTGATCCGTGTGACGTAATATTGTTCATCTTAAAGACAAATAAACAGCCTTTTACCGATGTGGGGCTTAACGACAGCTCGGCATTGTGAAGCTTGGCAATTTTCTGAGCAATGGCTAGACCTAAGCCGAACCCTTTTGTGACTCCACTGGGGGCAATGCGACTAAAGCGTTCAAAAATTAATTTTTGATTTTCAAGCAATATGCCTGGTCCTTGATCCTCGATTTCGACAATAGTTTCATTTTCTTCCCAGATTAAGCGAATAAAAACTGGGTCTGAAGGGTACGAATATTTAACTGCATTTTCAATTAAGTTAAAAAATAAGTTTGATAGTAAGTCGGCATCACCGCGAACTTGAGTTCGGTCTGAATTTTCAATGATATTAAATTTTAGATGAATATCTTTTGCAGTTGCTAATTTTTGCACGCGTGAAATGACATCTATAAGTGTTTCATCAATTTCAATTTCAGAAAAATTCATAGCGCCTAAGCCCGCGTCAATGCGTGCAAGTAGCAACATGTCCTTAACTATCTTTGAAAGGCTATCAACCTCTTGCAGGGCACTTGCTAAAAATAATGGATCACTTGATTTTGTTTTCTGCTGAATTTCAATTTCACCGCGTAAAATCGTAAGCGGCGTCAGCAACTGATGAGACGCGTCTGCCACAAAGCGTTCTTGCGATTTAAATGCCTTTTCAATCCGGTCAAGCATTGCATTTTGTGTATGTGCCAATTTTTGTATTTCATCCTTAGCCTGGGGGATAGGGACCCGCTGTGTTAAATCATTGGCATCAATCTGTAATGTCTTTTGCGTGATGTCGGTTACGGGCTGCAGGGCTCGGGCAGAAAAATAAAGCCCTGCGAAAACGGCAATCAAAAGCACTGCGGGTAGACCATATGTAATAATTAGCTGCATGCTTTCCAACTGCGTTTCAAAAGTCGACATGGGCACTGCTATTTGCAAAAAAAGATCTTTTGATTCAACGCTATCTAGCGGGAAAGTAACTAATCTGTACGAATTCGCTTCGGCATCGGGAATTCCGGCCGTATTTTCCAGTGTTCGGTACGACGAGTCCTGGCCCTTTCTTATACGCGTAATATCTTTTTCGTACGGAAATTTAAAAGTTCCAAATTCACCGCTACGAACTAAAACTTTCCCCGAGGCATGGCGCACTTGAATTAACGCCGTACCGGAAGGAAAAGGAAATATTTTTCCTTCATCTACCTTTAGGGGCGGAAAAAGTAAGTCATTTTTAGAGCCTATTTCAATGTTTCTAGCCACATCGATCGAGTAATTATAAAGGGCATCGTCAAAGTCCTGCATTAAAGAATTATTTAGGAAGTAGTACAAAAATCCCGAGAAAAAAATGGTTGTTGTCCCAAATATAATGGCAAATAAGCTAGTCAATCGCGTGCGAAGACTAATTCTCTTTAAGAACGTAACCAACACCCACCACCGTCTGAATTAATTTTTTATTAAAGCCAGAATCGATTTTTTTACGTAGCAAATTGACATACACATCAATTACGTTACTTTCTGAATCAAATGAAATATCCCAAACGTGCTCTGCGATGGAAGTGCGGCCTAAAGGGCGTTCGGGATTTCGCAGAAAATACTCTAGTAATGAAAATTCTTTTGCTGTTAAGCTGACCTCTTGATTTTGCCGTGTCACTTTGCGGTGAACCAAGTCCATTTCAATCTCGGAATACTTCAATATTGCATTCACACCAGCACGACTATTATTTCTACGCAGTAGGGCGCGAACACGGGCTAATAGTTCGTCGAAAGAAAACGGTTTTGTTAGGTAATCGTCAGCCCCTGCATCAAGGCCGTGAACTTTATCTTTAGTTGTCGAAAGCGCAGTTAACATCATTAGCGGCCCATGGTAGCCGTCACGCCGAATATGCCTGGCCGTGTCTATACCACTTTGATCGGGTAGCATGACGTCTAAAATAACCAAGTCATATTCGCCGCTAGCAAGGTACGATTCCGCCGCTGAACCACTTTCGGCTATATCAACCGAATAGCCGACTTCGCTGAATCCACGTTTTAGAAACTGCGATGTTTTGGGTTGATCTTCGACGACTAAGATTCTCATGGGTGCATCTTAGAATGATAAAGATAAGAGTCAAGGGCTGCCATCAGTGCGCGGTAGCGTCTAGCTAGCAACTGATCTGCCGACGTCTTTTCAGCGGTGGGCGTATAGTTTAAGTCAGTCGTGCGACGAAATGCGCTATGCGCATCAGCCGAAAGAACATATTCAGCTTTAGCTGCATCAAAAATAAGGCGCTCGTAATTTAGTGCAAAACTTTGCTCTGGGTTATGAAATAGCGATCGACCGAATGTTTTGTAATTCGTTTCGCGCAAGCTTAAATCATATAATGTAGGCCAAATATCGTGGTGACTACCAAAGGATGATTTAAAATCTGATTGCTGTTGATGTGAAAGCTGATTTTGCAGCCTGGGTGGAAGCGCTAAATAAAAAGGTACGGCAGATTTTATAAACGCTTCAGCGGCTGAAAAATTTTTAACCCAGAATGTATGATCAGCAGTAACTGCTGTGATTGTTTTAATTTGTAAATTTTCATTGGCCTGAATTCGAGTTAGAAAATCTGCTAATGCATCTGAAGAATAGCGAAAAGCCATAAATCTTTTCTGTATCGTCCTCATAGCTATAAATGCCAGTTCTATCCAACAAGCCCTTTACGTCAACCAGATATAAATCAAAACCAAGCTTATTGGTTTTCTCTTTAATTATTGTGTAATCTAATTTCCAATTACCTAAATAAATAGTGCCTTTGTGATCTACAACAAATTCGTTGCTGTGC
>JANPNP010000480.1:0-2198 GCA_031427535.1 Bdellovibrionales bacterium
CAAAACTTGTATTTCGATTATTCTACCTGCTTTATCTTCACAAAAAATAAAGCCATCTTGTTCATATGATTTATGCTCAATTCCTTTTGCAATCTTAATAGCTGCAAAATCATTTTCTTTGTCTATGAACACTTTAGGAAACTTATTTACTTTATTTGGAAGTTTGTCATGACTGTTATTACGACCCATATCTAAGCACTTTCCTGCTCAAGCGGATCAACCGCAACGTCAACGGCTGTCATATAAATAGATTCTGGATCCATATCAATACAATTTGTTGGATCAAACTTTCCACTTAAATCCCAAGCCAATGTTCCATTCATAACTGTGCACTTATTTAAAAAATTATCTACGTCTGAAATTTGAACGAACACACCTTTATTTAAAAAAGGTTTCATATCATATAATTTTATTTTTCCATCGTTAAAATAAATATAAACTGTAAAATCAAAATTTGGCTTAACTTGAATGACTCTTTTTAACATTTTTTAATCCTTATTTTAAAGGTCCTATTTTTGCGATCTCGCCATGGTTAAGTGATGAATTCCAGTTTTGAATAAGCTCGTCTTTATGAATTTCACACCATGCTAAAACTAATTTTAATTGTTTTGCTGGCAACACACCTTTTATGACTGCCGCTTCTTGAATTGAAATCAGGGCTTTTGATGATCCATACTCAGCATGAAAATGCATTGGAAAGTGATCAGCCCAGTACATATAAATTTTTATTCCAAAAAACTCGCTTACCAAAGGCATAGTTAAACTCCTTAACTATCTTGGAAATCTCCAAGACTTTCTATCTCAAAAAAACCACTTCATCACCCTAAGCGCTTGATTCCTCGTTGAACCAATGCACCAGGAACATGACGCTCACGAATGCGAAAGCTAATCATACCAATAGCTTAAGCTGCATCCGTGGTGTCAAAAATGGTGGAGGCGGGGGGAGTTGAACCCCCGTCCGCAAAAGATCCACAGAAAGGCGCTACATGCTTAGTCTATGTTTTAATTTTAACTCGGGAACTTCCACAAACAAAATTTCCCGAATCATTCCCACAAAAACTCTTAATCATTCAGTCTGCAGAAACCCCTGAATAACGATCCGACATTAGTGACGGTATTTCAAGCCGACATCGGCGATTGACCTGAACACCGAAAAGCAGCCTAAGCTGCTAATTGTAAACTATCGTTAGATAGTAAAAGTTGAATGTTTTTATCGAGGTCCTCATTCTCCCCGGCATGCTCCTCTTGCTTCAGCTTCCACGTCGAAGCCGTTACGCCCCCACATAAATATTAAAAACTAAGATCACTGTATCACACTTTCAGGTAAAATTTTGAGAGCAATTTTTAGGCAAAAACTGGTAAATAGTCAGCTTTCAGAAATTCCCCATTGCATTGGCATTCAGCATTTGAACACGTGAGTATTTGCTCTAATTGTTTCACTAAATTTCACTTTTTGGCAACATTATGTAAGTTAAATGGGTGGTGCATTTTGTGACGGCTCCATTTACGCTGCGTGTCTTTTTGGCTGCTGATCAACCAAACTTTGTATAGAATTCTTAATTTTAGAGGTAGTTATCAACCAAATCCCCAGGTTTTTCCACAACACACAGGTTTTTCCAGTGTCAATTAGACTCTAAATTGTTCATTTCACTTTTCAATGTTGATATGATCTTAACAGTTAGTTATTAAGCATCGAAGTTTTTAGATGCGTTACTTACGGGGAATAATTGTAGATTCAGTTGGTAAACCCGCTGACCTTTACCGGCTAATCTTGCTATAGAATTGTCCTTATTTAAGGACTTACGCATCTGGCGTAATTTGAATTTTAACTCTTCAAATTCTTTTTCTGTTAACGACAAAGTTAGTGATCCGAATTCGCGTTCATTCGGTTGATCTTGGTAAAGTGATTCTAAACCCAGATACATCAATTGCATTTGTAACTTACGCACTAATGCCGACGGAATTTCATCCGGTGCTTCCGTTGGTTTACCTTTAGCGATCGCGCCCGTTTCAGGATCTTTAGAAAGTTCTCCAGATTTTAGTAATCCATCAAGTGCTGCAACAATTTCTGATTCAGAGGCCTTATTGCGAAGAATTTCTTTTAGCTGTGAAATTTGAAACGTAACACCCGCCTGATCAGCCAGGGCATAGATTATCCAGCCAATCCAGTTCGGAACTTTTTCTAAAACTTTTCGATC
>JANPNP010000481.1:0-4823 GCA_031427535.1 Bdellovibrionales bacterium
AGAACAAAAAATTCGTGAACGCCAGTTTGCTTTACCGCTAGGTCTTATGGCGCCATTTGATTATCAGTTGGCGTTTTTATCAAAAGATGAAACTGATTTTGGTAACCGTAGCGATTTGCTTTGTCCATATTTTAGCGTTAGCGATAATCAGTGCTCGATTTGGCAGTACCGGGGTGTGGTGTGCACATCGTTTTATTGCCGTAGTGATTACGGGCAAAACGGGCAAAAGTTTTGGGCCGTGTTTAGTGATTACTTAAGTTACGTCGAAATGGCGTTAGCTGAAGAGTGTTTAGTGCACTTAGATTTTTCACCGCGAGATATTTCGGATCAGCTGATGTATTTAAATAAGCGTGATTTTAGTAGTGATGAGCAGCATCAAAAAGCAATAGCTGCCGATATAGATTTTAAACTTTGGAACGGGTACAGCAACAAAATAGATTACTATCAAAAATGTTTTGCAATCGTGCAAAAAATAGATAGAAATCATTTTAAAGAAATTTTAGGCCAGCAAGGGCTTGAGCTAGAAAAAGAAGTAATAGATTATGGCCATAGACGATAAAATTAAAGCCTTAAAAGATATGTTTCATGCCTGCACCACCTGGGAGATGAAATATGAAAAAATAATCGAGCTTGGTAAACAATGGCCAGGCTTAGATGAGTCCTTAAAGCTTGAAGACTTGAAAGTAAAAGGTTGCCAGTCACAGGTCTGGATTAAGGCAGAATTAACGGCCGATAAAAAAATAAAGTTTCAAGGCGACAGTGATGCGTTGTTAGTAAAAGGCTTGGTTGCGCTGATTCTAACTGTCTATACGAATGAGACCCCGCAGACGATACTGCAGACCGATATCGGTTTCTTAAAAGATATTGGTTTTGATACAGGCTTAAGCCCAAGCCGCTCAAATGGATTATACTCGATGATTAAACAAATAAAGTACTATGCAACCGCATTTCAGTATTTACTTTCAAAATAAGATCGACATAAAATAACGGGTGTTTCAAATTTTAATTTCCATTCTTCTTATCGTGTTGACCGTTGATAGTGCTGAGGCACGCATTCGCATGAGAAAAGTGAAAGAGCCACCGCGCGTGTGCGCCATGATGAAAAAAGACGAGCTTTTAAGTAGACCTAGCAAACCCATTTGGTCCACCGAAAGAAATAGCTTAGTTGTGTCTGATAACATCACGCTTGTGAATGACTTAGGTATAAAAGTTTGTGAGTGGAATAAAGACATGTTTAACAGCATAGGGGAAATTTCTCGCATTCGCTTTTACATCGACGAGTATAAAGAGGTTCTTTACCCCTATATTGACAACAAAGAACGTGGAACACTATTAGTTAAAGTTCCATTTAAAACGTGCGACTTAGCGGACCGCGTGACGTTAAATAAGTTTCAACTGCCTGAGTGTGAAAAACCCAAAAAGGAAAAACGTAAAAGTAGAAAAAAATCGACAAAAAGAAAATGAGGCCCGTTATGAACAGTTTTAAAATAGGTTTTATAGTAGGATGTTTTTCATTAACCACTTACGCAGGAGCCCCCGGCATGGACTGGAAAAAACCGACAGATGCTGAATTAAAAGCAAAGCTTACTAAAATTCAATATGAAGTGACGCAAAAAGAGGGCACCGAGCAGCCTTTTAAAAATGAATACGACAAAAATAAAGACGACGGAATTTACGTGGACATCGTGTCTGGTGAACCGCTTTTTAGCTCGGCCGACAAATTTGATTCAGGCACAGGATGGCCAAGTTTTACAAAGCCAATTGACGACAAACTGGTTACGTTAAAACAAGATCGCAAGCTTTTTTCAACGCGCACTGAAGTGCGAAGTGCGAAAGCCGATTCACATTTGGGACATGTTTTTGATGATGGGCCCCAGCCAACAGGCAAACGCTTCTGCATGAATTCAGCTTCGATGAGATTTATTCCCGCCGCCCAGTTAGAAAAAGAAGGGTACGTGGAATTAGCCAAATTGTTTGGTGATAAAAAAAAAAGTTTGAAAAACTAACGTTAGCTGGTGGGTGTTTCTGGTGTATGGAAAAACCCTTCGAAGATTTACCCGGTGTGATTTCGGCAAAATCAGGCTATGCTGGTGGGTCGGGCAAAAACCCAACTTATGAGCAAGTATCAAGTGGTGGCACTGGGCACATCGAAGTTGTACAAGTTGAGTATGACCCAAGCAAAGTTTCCCAGGATAAAATTCTAGAAGTATTCTGGCAAAATATTGACCCTTACGACGGAACCGGTCAGTTTTGTGATAAGGGTAGCCAGTACGTTAGTGCCCTATTTTATAAAAACAGTGAACAGAGTGCGGCGTTTTCAAAAAGCTGGCAAGACAGCCAGAAAAAAGTTTTACAAAAAGGCGAACTTAAAACTAAGTTTTTACCAGAAGCTGAATTTTTCGTCGCTGAAGACTATCACCAAGATTATTACAAAGTGAACCCGATCAGATATAAATACTACCGAAATGGCTGTGGCCGCGATAGGCGCTTACAACAAATTTGGAAGCAGTAATGAATGTTAATTAATAAAGATTCTGTTTTAGCGATCGATTTCGGAACCAGTAATTCTTTGGTTGGTGCGCTCATAAACGGAAAGTCTACGGGAGCTTTACCGATCGATCCGTATGCGGCAGATCACACATTAATGCGCACGCTGCTTTATTTTCCGCATGGGGATCTGTGTTACTACGGTGCTGAAGCCTTATCACAGTACAGTGAACACGATATGGAAGGGCGCCTATTTCGTTCGTTTAAAACTCATTTAGCAAACCCTTCCTACGCAGGAAGTGTCATTGGTAATCGCATTTTAAGTATTGATCACATGGTCGGAACGTTTTTATTAGAATTAAAAAAGCGCGCTGAAAAAAACTTGGGACAGAAAGTAAATCGGGTGGTGCTAGGGCGTCCCGCGCGCTATTCGATGGATATTTTAAACGACCAGCTTGCCTTAAACCGCATGACGAAAGCTGCACAGTTTGCAGGGTTTACAGATATTAAATTTGTTCCAGAACCAATAGCCGCAGCATTTGATTACCGAAAGAAAATAAAAAGTGAAAAAATAGTCCTGATTGGTGACTTCGGTGGGGGAACCTCGGACTTTACAATTGTAAAATTACGCCCGGATGGATTTCGTAAAGACGACGTGCTTGCCGTTGAAGGCTGTCCACTTGCCGGAGATTCGTTTGATAGTCTATTTATGAGCGAACGCTTAAATACGCAATTTGGTGCAAAATCTGCATACCGTTTACCGATGTCGACCAATGTATTAAACATGCCACCAGGAATTGTGCAGAAATTAAATCATCCAGCGCACATTGTTCACTTAAAAGAAAAAGATACGTACGAGTTTATTAAAGAAGTTCGAAAGTGCACTATCTCAGATGGTGATAAGATTGCTATGGACCGGTTATTTACCTTGATAGATGATCAACAAATATTTTCGTTTTTTGAACAGATAGAGCAAGCCAAGAGAAAGCTATCATCTGAGGCCACTGCGCGCTTTCAATTTGATTACCCAGATTTAGAAATACAAACAGATTTTTTATTAAGTGAGTTTGTAACATGGTCGCAGGCGCTTAAAGAAAAAATTTTTGCAAGTCTTGATCGATGTTTGCAAGAAGCGCAATTAGCTCCAACACAAATTGACCTAGTTTGCTTAACGGGTGGAACTGCGCAAGTGCCACTTATTAAAAACGAATTTATTCTTCGATTTGGTGAAAGTAAATTGCAAATGGCATCTCAGTTTCACTCAGTGCTTTCGGGACTGATCGAATCTGCAACATTGCCTCACAATGAAACATAATACATGTTTAAGACCGAAGGAATTTAACCGATAAGTTAGGGATGGATTTTTATAATAAAAAAGTTGTCCTTGTCGTCTATGCCAGTTTAGCTGCGCTTTTATTATTTACCTTTCAAAACTGTTCAGCAAATTTGATCACGGCAGTAACTGCGACGCCAGTTGCTGCCTGCGAAAAAGAAGTGCATGCGGCGGTGGATAATCAAATCCGGGTAAGTGATGATGAAATAGAAGTTACAAAAGACCAAATCACCGAACCCCCAAAGCCGTTCTTTAGACAAAATGCTTTTGAAGATGAAGCTAAGTTTGGCGCCAAACGAACACCTAGGGCTTTCAAAAAATATTCAGCTAAGAAAAACTCTAAAAGCATAGCGAATAAATCAACTAAGAATAGCGCAAAAAAAGTTACTGTAAAAACCAAAAAGCCATCCCGAGAATCAGCAAGTGATGGCGACATGAAAATTCGTTTGAAAAAAATAAAACCTAAAAAAAGCGCTAAACTTACTGAAAGTTAGATCGTCGCAAAAACCTTGTGCGTATCATCAAGATCATCAACTGCATTTAAAAACTCTTCGACATCTTTTCTTTGGGTCTCTGATAGGTCAGTAATATTTGTGGCCTTGTACGACGGGGACGCAGAAGAAACTTTCCAACCGCGGGCTTGCAGCGCTTTGTTTAAAGCGTCTAAGTTTTCAAACGATGTGGTAAATTCATACGACCCATCTTCATTCTTAGATACATCATCAGCGCCGGCCTCGATGGCCTCTTCATCAATATCAAACGTTCCAGTTTTAGTGGCTTCAACAGCGCCCACGCGGGAAAACATCCAGGCAACGCTATTGGTTTCGCCTAAATTACCTTCGTGTTTTTTAAATACGCTGCGCATCTCGGGCGCCGTTCGGTGTTTGTTGTCGGTTTGGCACTCAACAATAACGCCGACACCATGGGGGCCGTAGCCTTCGTACGTTAATTCTTCGATAATTTTTCCGTCGTCTAATAGACCTGCACCTTTTTTAATAGCGCG
>JANPNP010000482.1:0-3780 GCA_031427535.1 Bdellovibrionales bacterium
GCTTGGCCAGTTTGCTTTGCCGGCAATAGCCCCAACGTTGTGGAACATGGCTATGATCCTATTTACGATATTACCACATGACACATTTCCAGTTCTTGGGGATCAGCTTGGATGGGGAGTGCTATTAGGCCGCGTTTTACATGCGGCCATATTCGTTCATGCACTAATCAAGGCGGGATACTTCACACGTTTTTCGTTCGATTTTAAAAACTCGGATTTTAAGCGGGTATTAATGAATATGGTTCCCGGCATTTTGGGGATGGGCCTTCTGCAGTTTACAACAATTATAAATTTACATTTCTCGTCGTCGCTAGCGGAAGGTACCATATCGTATATTAACTATGTTGACCGATTAATAGAGCTTCCACTTTCATTGATTTCTGTAAGCCTAGGCACGGCACTTTTACCGATGCTTTCAGGGTTGTTTTCTAGAAATGACAAAGATAAAATGTCTGCGGTGGCGCAGCAGTATCTGGAACTAACGCTATTATTGTCGATGGCCGCGGCAGCTGGGCTTTATGTTTTAGCACAACCGATTGTACAACTTTTATTTGGGCGGGGTCAGTTTAAGTTGGAAGATGTTGTTTTGACTTCCCAGATTTTAAAAACGTATTGCTGGATTATGATATTTTCTAGCGCAGTTCGCGTGTTAACACCAGCGTACTACGCGATCAAAAACACCTGGTTTCCGGCCGTGGTTTCCGGTGTGTGTTTAGCAATGCACATGATGTTAGCCCCGCTGCTGATGGCACGCTATCAGGTGCATGGGCTGATGCTTTCAACGACAGCTTCAGCGGCACTAAATTTGGTTCTTTTACTTGTGTTTTTTCCAAGGTTTATAACAGGCTTTCGCTACTTCAATTTTTTAAAAAATGTTCTGATTTTTGCATTTTTAGCAGCACTGACGGGCGCTACAGCTAGCGTGTTTTACACTTTGCAAGGCCTACTGGTCGGCACGCTAGGCTTGGTGGCCAACCTTACTTTCAGCATTTCACTTGCGGGGTTGGTTTTTGCCTTGGTGGGTAAGCTTTTGGGAATTTCAAGTATCAGTCAGATTTTACAGCGGCTACAGTTGCGACTGCGGAAAAAAACGTAAACTGTACAAATTTTTGCGAACCACTACTTCGCTCGCGTCATCCGATTTTAACTCCTCTGAAACTTGTATACCTAAAGGTGTGCAAGTTTCAGAGGGCTCAGTAGATCTTAAGTTTTTACTTCTGCGCTGCTAAACCTTGATACGTGTCTTGAATGCGCTGCTGTTTTTCAGCTTCGGCACCCCAACGTTTAAATTCGCCCTCGTAGCCTTTTTTCTTGTTTGACCACGTTGACTCTTCAGTTGCGATTGTACGAACAGACTGAATTGTCTTAGCTTCTTGTGCGCGCAATTCATTTTCTCGGTCTTTCCACGCTTTTTTCTCTTCGGTCGTCATGCGTAACTGGTTTTGGTATTCAGCAATGTTGGTCTCTCGTTGCACTTGATTTTGTTTTATTTGTGCTGTCATTTTTTCAAGCTGGTCTAGCTGTTTTGTTTCAGCTTGTAGCTTTTCTTTTTCTTGGGTTAACAAAGTTGCAATATCACGCTCTTGCACCAAAACTTTTTTTAAGGAATCGTTGTTTTTCACAATTTCAGTCGAAACTGTTTCTTTTTGTTTTAAATACGTCGATTTGGCCTTGTTAACTTCTGCCAAGTTTTTGCTGACAACTTTCAAATTGCGATCATATTCTTTTTGATTCGCCTTTGAATTTTGCACGTTAGTTTTAATTTTATCTAATCCGTCTGCAGCTGACATAGATTCAGCATGCGTATTTAAAGCGGTTAGGGTGAATGTTGCTAGGGTAATTAAAGTTAATTTTTTCATCTGTTTCTTCCTTTATTTTTGTGCGACTTCTTCGCTTGGGCATACATTTTTTAACGACGATCGATAGTGGCCAAGTTCATCATCCCAAACTTCGCCAGCGTGTTTCCACTTATAACTTTCTTTTTCTGCAGATGCCAAAGAGGCCGTATCACGCTCAGAAATTTCACCACCAGCCATTTGAAAGCGGATGTGATCTCCGGCGCCCGAGTAAATCTCATAAGATAAAACATCTTTTTGATCTACAAGGTTACCAAGGGATACAACATAATCATTGAACCGTGATTGTAAGTTCTTTGATGCTTTCACGCGTAGAACATCTTTTTCTTTATCAAGCCTTGCTACAGCTTCCATACGAACTTTTTTAACGCCTTCACGCGCACGGCTAATAATCATGTGTTCGATACCGACGGCTAAGAACTGCTGCTCTTTAGCTTGAATCTTAGAACTTGACGCTTTGTCACGCTTTAATGCATTGAATTCATTTTTTGCTTGCAGCATTTTAACACGGGCTTCGCGTTCTTTACGAATCAGATCAATTGCAATTTTGTTGAACTTAGAATTTTCATCCTCGTAATTGTTAATCTGCTTTTGTAATGTTGTAAAATGCGGGTGACGGGCAAGCTCTGCGATGAAAGCTTTTGGAATTCCATCAACTTCTTCGACAGTGCTATTACGTAACCACGTTTTAACTAATTCGTAGTACTGATCAGGTTTAGGATTAGACTTTTTAAAACCCTCTAGTTTTCCTTGAATTCCTGTGTAGCGTTTTTTCAAATCATTAAGAACGCTAACTCCGTCACCATACTGACATAAATTTAAGTATCCTACCGTGCGTACAATGTACGTGTCTGGTGCGTATGCTTTACGAAAGTAATCTGAATGCATCGAAAACATATTTCCTGCGGCACCTTCATAGTCGCCAGCTAGAATTTGCGTCCATGATTGTTCAATCATACCTTGAATCCAAGCTGGACTTGATTTGTCAATTTTTAGATAGGTCTTGTATGATGACTTGTATTCGCCTTTTTGAAAATACAAGCGGGCTAATGTTAGCGCTGACAAATTGCGGATTTGGTTTTTCTTTTGGTCTTCAATGATCGACCATGACTGTTCTAAATCACTAATCGCTGTGTCTAGTTGGCCACGACGGTAGTTAAAGACAGCTTTTAATAACGAAGCTTCCGGATAAAGCTTTGATTTCACAGAGATAAAAACCAGTGAATTTTCCACTTCCCCAAGATCACCTTTGTTAACAAAGTGCTTAGCGCGCTTCATCATATAGGCTTCGTTAGTTGTTACTTCGATGTCGAAAGACTGAACAAGCGGATCTATTAGGCCCATGTCCGAGTTTTCCATTGCACTGATATTTTTAGCTAAGTTTTCAGTTGCTAATTTTTTAAGTGCTAGATCTTTTGTCTCTTGAGTGACTTGAATCATTTTCTGGCGAAATTCTGAAAACAAACCTAATTCAAATGCAGTTTGTGCATAGTGAAACAAAGCTTGCGAGCGGTATTCTTTTACCGACATCAATTCAACAAATAAACTCATCGCAAGATCATACTTCTTTTGGTATTGCAGAAATATCAATGCTTGTAACATTTTGTATTCATCAGGCTTAATTTCGACTAGGTTTTGTAATGTTGGCTCAGAATTTTCAACTACCGGATCAGCCACAACATCTAATGGCTTAACAGCAGATACTTTTTCAAAACCATTTTCGCTAGAAATTTTTTTTATGCCCGTCGCAGGACTTACCGTAAATTGCGGAAGTGCTACAACAGCTGGTGAAGCCATTTTACCAACAGGTGTTGGTATGAATTCGCGCTTATCAGAAACGCGTAAATCGCCGCTGTTCGCTTCGATTTCTTTTTCTTCACCAATGTCTAATTTAGGTACGTTTTTGACTTTTATCATGTCGTTT